>JBFGFW010000478.1:0-2290 GCA_041579395.1 Sulfitobacter sp. | reverse complement strand
TGCTGTTGCTGGCCGAACGCGAATCTGATCACAAGATTATTCGCTGTCGGGGACAAGGGCGCGGTGCCTTTGTGCTGGATGCGAACGATCCGCTGAATGCCGGTGACGCCCGCGGCTTCCGGCTGGAAGGTGATGAAAGTGGAGCTAAAATCATCGACGTGCGCGTGGACAGCAAGGACCGCAACGATCTGCTGATCACCTGCGACAAGCCCCCCGGCGGCAAGGATCTGACACTGTGCTATGCGTTTGGTCATCCGCCGTCCGATGATGGTATGCCCGCCAACCGCGGCGCGTTGCGCGACAGTTTCAGCCATCCCAGTGCCACGGGCCAGACCCTTCACCGTTGGGCGCTGCCCGCCGCATTACCGGTGCATTGATGACCGAACCTGCGCCGCTTTACATCGACATCGACCTGCCTGACCGTGTGATATTGAGGGACGAGGCCATGCCAACGGGGGCCGCTCCCCTGCCAACGCTGCATCCCAATGATGCAGAGGCGATCTGGTACCGTGCGCACCCCGATGCCATGACCCTGGATGCCAAAGGGGCCATCGCCGCGTGGCGCGCGGAAAACGATCTGGGCACACTTGCGCGTCCGGTCGACCCGAATGACGGCAATGCGCGTCTGGCACCCGGTGGCGGGGTCGCCTTCATCCGCGAGGTGAATGGCGGCTTTATCGTGGACGCCGCCTTGGTCGAGGCCGAACGGTTCTGTTGTGCCGTTCGCTTAGCGTCGCCCGAAAGTCAAGCGCGCACGCTGGTCACATTGAACCCGCCCGATGGTGACACGTATCTGTTCCTGTCCGAAAAAGACGGGATGATCGAATGGCGCGATGATGCGGGCACGGTCGAGGTATCGATGCCTTCGCCGGGCGCTGAGATGTGGGTGCTGGCGGGCTATGACCATGGCCGCCTGATGCTTAGCGCTGCGAAGCCCGGTACCAGAATGCCGCCCGTTCAGTTCAGCACCGCGACAAGTGCGGGCCTTGCGGCGGCGCTGTCAGGGGCGAATGATCTTTTCATCGGCTGCCGGTCGCACCGAAAGGGCATTCTGAAAACGCTGGGCAGCGCCACGATATTTGATGTGTTGCTCTGGCTGGACCGGGATTGTGCCGCGCCCGAAGGGGCCGAAAAGATTGCGCAAGCCTGCCGCTTTGTAGATCAGCAAGGGGGGGCGGCATGAGTTTTTCCAAGGACACCGCCAGCGGCGACAACATCTGTGTCATCTGGATCGATGACATGATCGACATTTTTACCTGGCGCAATGCCTTTGGCCTGCCGATCAGCACCCCCAACATCGACCGATTTATGGGCGAAGGGGTGCGCTTTGCCAACGCCTATGCGACCGTGCCGCTGTGCGCGCCATGCCGTGCGGAATTGGCCACCGGCCTGTCCCCGTTTCGCACCGGGTTGGTCGATCTAAATCGGTTTTGGCGCGATATCCTGCCGCCCACGACCGGCTGGCAGTTTGATTTGCGGCGCGCAGGGTTTCGCACATTTACCACCGGCAAGGTAGACAGCAATTACAAACCGATGCCCGAGGAATACGCCCGCATCCTGTTTCACGAACAGCCCGAGGCGAAAGACGCGGGCAAGCGCAGTAACGTCAAGAAATACCTCGACAAAGGGCCGGGCATTGCCGGTGTCAACCACCCCAACGATGACGGCAGTCAGGATGACAAGTTCTATGACAACATGGTCGCGCAGAACGCCATCGACTATCTGGGCCGGGCCGACCCCAAACGCCGGCACCTGATCCAACTGGGCTTCAAACACCCGCATTACAACCTGCAGTGCCCCGACCGCTTTTATCAGCAATATGACGTTGATAGTATCAGCTGGCCCGACACCGCCGCGCCAGAGGATTACTTTGGACCCCAAGAAGGCATGGCCGTCTACGAGGCCGCGTATATCACCAACGGTCCCTGGACACCTGAAAAGGCCGGCGATCAGGCGTGGCGACAAGTCGTGCGCGCCTATTTCGCCGCGATCAGCCATGTCGATGCCGAAATCGGGCGCTTCATGGCAGCACTGCGCAGTTCGGATCTGGGGCAGAACACCACCGTCGTGCTGCTGTCGGACAACGGATTCAATCTGGGCACGCACGACAGCTTTCATAAGATGAGCCAGTGGGACAGCGCAGCACACGTGCCGTTGGGCATCTGGAACGCGCGCATGAAAGAAAGCCGGGTGATCGACTTGCCGGTGTCACTGCACAACGTGCCCAAGACGATCATGGATCTGGCGGGGCTGCCTTACCGGCCCGACTGGACCTCGGGGCAAAGCCTGC
>JBFGFW010000477.1:0-2296 GCA_041579395.1 Sulfitobacter sp. | reverse complement strand
GTTGCCAGATGCCACCCTTGGGCCGGGGCGCGGGGCCGTTCGATGCTTGATGCCGCGTCAAGCGCGACACCGTCCGAATCGGCATGCCAGAGTCGGCGCGTTATTCTGCAAGTTTTTCGGCTTTTCGATTGAACTTGGCCGTCCCGCGGGCGACATTCCCCCCCAAACGCAGCAGGAACAGCAGGTCCGCGCATCTGCAAAGGGGGGACAAGATGAACATCAATGGCCAAGCGGCGATCGTCACTGGGGGCGCGTCGGGGTTGGGCGGGGCAACGGCCGACATGCTGGCCGCCGCCGGTGCGAAGGTGGCGATATTCGATGTGAATGCCGATTTGGGCGAAGCCAAAGCCAAGGCACTTGGCGGCACGTTCCTGAAGGTGAATGTCACCGACGCATCCGAGGTGGCAGAAGCGATTGCCAAGGCCGAAGGGATGCATGGCAAGGCGCGGATCTTGGTCAATTGCGCTGGCATAGGTCCGCCCGCCAAAGTGGTGAACCGCGACGGCGACGCGCTCCCTTTGGCGGATTTCGCCACCGTGATCAATGTGAATCTGTTGGGGTCGTTCAACGTGCTGTCGCAGTTTGCTGCGGCTCTACACAAGGCCGATCCCGTCGGGGAAGAGCGGGGCGTGATCATCAACACGGCTTCGGTCGCTGCGTTTGACGGGCAGATCGGGCAGGCGGCCTATGCCGCATCCAAGGGCGGTATCGTGGGCATGACCCTGCCGATTGCCCGCGAATTGGCGCGCTATGGCATCCGCGTCATGACAATTGCGCCGGGCCTGTTCCTGACGCCGCTGCTGGCCAGCCTGCCGGAAGATGCGCAGGCATCGTTGGGCGCGCAGGTGCCTTTTCCCAGTCGGTTGGGCGATCCCAGTGAATACGCCAAGATGGTCGGCGCGATCATCGACAATCCGATGCTGAACGGCGAGACGATCCGTCTGGACGGCGCAATCCGGATGGCCCCCAAATGATGCGTGACGCAAAAGGAGACGGACATGGCTGATGCCTATATCGTTGAAACTGTTCGCACGGCTGGGGGGCGGCGGGGCGGTGCCTTGCGCGATTGGCACCCCGCCAATCTGGGTGCCGAAGTGCTGGACGCGCTGGTTGAGCGCACAAAGATCGACGGGGCGGTGATCGACGATGTCATCGTCGGTTGCGTGACCCAGGGCGGCGAGCAGTCCTTTGCCTTTGGGCGCAACTGCGTTCTGGCGTCGCAACTGCCGCAATCGGTGCCTGCGGTGACCATCGACCGGCAATGCGGTAGCTCGCAGCAGGCGGTGCAATTCGCTGCCCAAGCGGTGATGTCAGGCACGCAGGACGTGGTGATTGCCATGGGCGTCGAAAGCATGACGCGGGTACCTATGGGGTCGAACTGGACGCTACATGCCAAGGAAGGTCTGGGCGAGGGGCCGTTCAGCGACCGGATCGGTGCAAATTATGGGACACGTCAGTTCAGCCAATTCACCGGGGCGGAAATGGTCGCGCAAAAGCACGGATTTCGGCGCGATCAGCTGGATACCTATGCTTTGGAAAGCCACCGGCGCGCGGCAGCGGCGCGCGATGCGGGCGCATTTGTTGCCGAGATCGTCCCAGTTAGGGTCGAAATCGGGATGCACGCGCGCGACGAAGGCATCCGGGACGATGCGACGTTCGAGTCGATTTCTGGCGTTAAACTGCTGCAACCCGGCGGGATGATCACGGCGGCCAATGCGTCGCAGATCTGCGATGGCGCGGCGGGGGTGATGGTCGTGTCCGAGGCGGCGCTGAAGAAATACAACCTGACGCCCAAGGCGCGGATCGTGAACCTGACCGTGACAGCAGGAGACCCGGTGATCATGCTGGAAGAACCCTTGCCCGCGACGGACAAGGCATTGGAACGGGCAGGCATGAAGATCAGCGATATTGATCTTTTCGAGGTCAACGAGGCTTTTGCCCCGATCCCGATGGCGTGGCTGAAACACACTGGTGCCGACCCAGAAAAGCTGAACGTGAATGGCGGGGCAATTGCCCTTGGTCATCCGTTGGGGGCGTCGGGCGCGCGTTTGATGACAACGCTGGTGCACAGTCTGCATGCGCGTGGCAAGAAATACGGCCTGCAAACCATGTGCGAAGGTGGCGGCATCGCCAATGTCACGATTATCGAAGCACTGTAGGCACTAACACTGGGGGAAAAGGCCAACTGATGCGATGTCAGCTGGTCTTGCGCCGAAACCCCTTTAACAATTGTTCAACCCGGAGACGCCCATGACCCTGCCCGCCCTATTCGACACGCTGCGGATTCCGCTGATCG
>JBFGFW010000476.1:0-2313 GCA_041579395.1 Sulfitobacter sp. | reverse complement strand
GTGCGCAATCACATCAAGTCTACAGAAAGGACTTCCGATGCGCCTGCGTCATGATCCAGTCTACCCTTCGCGCCGCTCTCCGGTTCTCGCTGAAAATGTCGTCGCGACCTCGCACCCGCTGGCTACACAAGCGGGGCTTGCCATTCTGCAACAAGGCGGCAACGCCGTTGATGCGGCGATTGCCACAGCCGCGACCCTGACAATCGTCGAACCGACCGGCTGCGGGCTTGGCTCTGATGCGTTTTGTATCTTGTGGGATGGCAAGGAGTTGCACGGCCTGAATGCATCGGGGCGCGCGCCCGCCGCATGGACGCCGGACCGTTTTGCCCAAGGCATGCCCGAGCACGGATGGGATTCCGTCACCGTGCCGGGCGCGGTCAGCGCATGGGTCGAACTGTCCGAGAGGTTCGGAAAGCTGGGCTTGGCCACCGTGCTCGCCCCTGCAATCCGCTATGCCGAAAAAGGCTTCATCGTATCGCCCGTGGTGGGTACGGCTTGGGCCAAAGGTGCTGCCGTGCTCAAGGACCAGCCCGGTTACGCCGAGACTTTCATGCCCGATGGCCGCGCGCCAAAACCGGGCGAGTGGTTTCGCAATCCGGGGGCCGCACGCACCCTGCGCGCGATTGCCGAAACCAAAGGCCGCGCTTTTTACGAAGGCGAAATCGCCGAAGAGATCGCCGCATTTGCCAAGGCCAACGGCGGCGCGATGACGGTCGAAGATCTGGCCGCGCACCGCAACGACTGGTGCGGCACGATCAGCCAAACCTTTGATGATGTGGAACTGCACGAGATCCCGCCAAACGGTCAGGGTATTGCCGCGTTAATGGCGCTTGGTATCTTGCAGCACACCGCCATCCGCGATCACGGCCCCGACGATCTGGCCGCCGCGCATCTTCAGATCGAAGCCGTGAAACTGGCCTATAGTGATCTGCATGCCTATGTCTCTGATCGCGACTATATGTGCGAGGGGGATGAGACAGCGCTGTTGGATCCGGCCTATCTGAAGTCCCGTGCCGCGCTGATCGACCCCGATCGCGCGCAGGACTTTGGCCCGGGTGCACCGAAACAAGGCGGCACCGTCTTGATGAACGTCGCAGATGCCTCTGGCATGATGGTCAGCTTCATCCAGTCTAACTATGCGGGCTTCGGCTCCGGGGTGGTGGTACCCGGCACGGGTATTTCCATGCAAAACCGGGGTCTGGGTTTTACCTCCGAACAAGGCCATCCAAACCAAGTGGCACCGGGCAAGCGCCCTTTCCACACGATCATTCCGGGGTTTGCAATGAAGAACGGCGCGCCGCTCATGGCTTTTGGCATGATGGGCGGGCCGATTCAGGCGATGGGCCATATGCAATTGTTGCTTCGCTCGCAGTTATGGGAGCAGGACCCGCAGACCGCGGCAGATGCGCCCCGCTGGCGGACGATCGAAGGCCTCGACGTCGCATGCGAGCCGACCATGCTGCCCGATGTGCTCGACGGGCTGAAAGCCCTCGGCCACAACATCCAGATCGAAGCGCCCGATAACGCCTTTGGGTTCGGGGGTGCACAATTGGTCCAACGGCTGGAAGGCGGCGGCTATGCTGCAGGATCAGACCCGCGCAAGGATGGGCAAGCAGCCGGATTTTAACGATTGAAGCGGAACGGTTCGCCTTGCACCCCTCTCAGGTTTCGGGACAGGGAACAGAATGGGCCGCCTAAGCGCGCACCACCAAACAAGCAGGCCCCACCAGTATGAACTGGATCAAAAGCCTTGGCATTGATGCCTACATGTTGGTGCTGCTCGCCACGGTCGCGGCAGGTCTCCTTTTGCCGGCGCAGAGCCTTGCTGCCGACAGTCTGCTCCATGTCACGTTCTGGGCAGTGTCGCTGCTGTTCTTTCTTTACGGCACCAAGCTTGATCCCGGTGCAGTGCGCGCCGGGCTGACCCACTGGCGCTTGCAGGGTCTGACCTTTGGTGCCACCTATCTGCTGTTTCCGCTGATCGGGCGGGCGCTGGCGGCAATATTTGGCCCAATGTTGGGCACCACCATCACCAGGGGGCTGATATTTCTTGCGGTGCTACCCTCCGCAGTGCAGTCTTCGATTGCCTTTACATCCATCGCTGGCGGCAATGTGCCCGGCGCGATCTGTGCCGCTTCGGTTTCAAACCTCGTTGGCGTGGCACTTTCGCCCCTGCTCGTGGCGCTGTTGCTGCATTAAGGCGATGGCGGTGTCAGCATGGATGCGGTGGGCAAGATCGGGTTGCAAATTTTGCTCCCTTTTGTGATCGGGCAGGTTATGCGGCCTTGGGTGGGTGACTTTGTAAAAAGGCAC
>JBFGFW010000475.1:0-2314 GCA_041579395.1 Sulfitobacter sp. | reverse complement strand
TGATTACACCGCCCATCGGGCTGAACTGCTTTGTCGTGGCGGGGGTCCGTCCTGATCTAAGCGTTCAGGACGTGTTCAAAGGTGTGGCACCGTTCTTTGTCGCTGACGCCGTCACGATTGCACTGCTGGTGGCATTCCCATCCATCGTGCTGTGGCTGCCCTCACTCGCCGGTTGACGCGACGCTGACCTTTGCATTCTCGGCTTCGAGCTTTACATCATCGGTTTTGACCTGTTCGGCTGACAGGAAATTTCCGATGGTGTGCAGCGGCTCGAAGTTTTCGCAAATTACTTTGAAAACCACGAGGAACGGCACGGCCACCAGCGCACCGGGAATGCCCCAGAGCCATCCCCAGAACACGACGGTCAGGAACACGGCAACGGTGTTCATCTCAAGCCGGCGACCGACTAGCCAAGGCGTCAGGATCTGACCTTCCAGCATCGTGATGGTCAGATATCCCAAGGGGGCAAGCATCGCGTAGCCCAATGTGTCAAAGGTCACGATTGCAAACCCGCCAACCAAAACAACGCCGATAAACCCGCCGATATAGGGCAGGAAGTTCAACATAAACGCTGCAACGCCCCAGATATAGGCAGAAGGCATGCCAAGCGCTGTCAGATACAGCCCCACACACAGCCCCAATCCGGCGTTGATCATCGCAATCGTCAGCAGGTAGCGCGACACGCGTTTTTCCACAGCATAGACAGTTTGCAATGCACGTTTCTTGCCGGTCAGGGTCGGCATGGATTGAACCAACTTCAGATAGAACATCTCGCCCGAGGACAGCAAGAACAGCGCAAGGATCAGGATCACCGCAAGCGACGCGCCGGTCTTGCTGACCGTGTCCATGGCGGTATCCAGAAGACCGGGCTGGCGCACGACCACCTCTTGGGGACCAGCTGGGTTTTCCGTACCGATATTTTCAACTTCTTCCGTCGCGTTGCGCATTGTTTCGACAGCATCGCTGACACCGCTTAACTTCTGCCTGATCTCAAGGCCCATCTTCGGGATTTCATCGCTCCATGCAGCGACGGTACCTGCCGACAGCAAAACGATAGAGACGATCATGGACGCTGTCGCCAACACCAGCAGAAAGCCTGATACGGCATGGGGCACACCGATACGTGCAAGTCCACGCGCGACCGGGCTTAGGGTCAGCGCCAACAGAAAACCCAGCAAAATCGGCAGGATAAGATCCTTGGCGAAATAGGCGGTGACGAACAGCGAAATCATCACCAGCATCTGAAGCGACCGGCGGATTGAGGGGATGTGGTCCAAAGGAAGCTCCAAGATGTTGGTGAATGCGCTTCTAAACGCGCCAGAAGCCAAAAAGTTCACATCAAATTGATGGCTTTCCGATCTTTTCCTGGGCCGATCCGCGAAAGCAGTCGCCACTGTGCAGCTTTTGTGCTGAGCTATGCTCAACCCCCAGATCAAATATCCGGAGCCGCAAGCCATGACCCTCACTTCCTTTGGCGTGACACCGACGAACTGTTTCATTGGCGGGGCGTGGGTGCCGGCTTTAGCCGCCGATCGTGCCTTGCTCATCAATCCTTCGGATGGCGCGTCACTGTGCGAAATCGCATGCGGCTCCGAAGCGGACATTGACCGAGCGGTGCGCGCGGCACAGGCGGCGCTGGATGGCGACTGGGGCCGCGCCACGGCGGCAGCGCGGGGGCGCGTTCTGGCCAAGATCGGTCAGGGCGTTCTGGACAATCTCGAAGAACTCGCCCGGCTGGAAGCGCTGGATGTCGGCAAGCCGCTGAAACAGGCGCGCGCCGATGTCGTCGCCCTGGCGCGCTATATGGAATTCTACGCCGGGGCCTGTGACAAGGTGCATGGGGCCACGATCCCGTATCTGGATGGCTATACCGTCTATACCTTGCGCGAACCGCACGGGGTGACGGGGCATATCATCCCGTGGAACTATCCGATGCAGATCATCGGCAGGTCGGTGGGTGCCGCCTTGGCCATGGGCAACGCCGCCGTCCTAAAACCCGCAGAGGAGGCGTGCCTGACCGCGCTGGCCTTTGCCGAAATCGCGCACCGGGCGGGCCTGCCGGCAGGCGCGCTGAACGTCGTGACGGGGCTGGGGGCCGAAGCAGGGGCCGCGCTGACGCGCCATCCCGGTGTGCATCATGTGTCGTTCACTGGGTCAGTCGGTGTCGGCAAGCTGATACAGGACACGACCGCGCGCAATATCGTGCCCGTCACGCTGGAACTGGGCGGCAAATCCCCGCAACTCGTGTTTGACGATGCCGACATCGATGCGGCCCTGCCGTTTTTGGTCAATTCGGGCGTGCAGAACGCCGGGC
>JBFGFW010000474.1:0-2318 GCA_041579395.1 Sulfitobacter sp. | reverse complement strand
GGAAAAGATGACGGCCGCGTGGCTTCCCATGGCAGCTGCGCACGTCGGGTTGACCCTAATCGTCGTCGATTACCCGCACACGGACGCCAGCGATTGGGACTGCGCCACGCAGGCCGCGCTGAACGTGCGGTCCTTGTCCGGTCGGCCCGTTGCCGTGGTTGCAACCTTGCCCGAATTGATGCCGTCAGACGTGATGACCCGACTTCTGGCGGGCGGTGTCACGCCGATCTGTGGCCTGACCGAAGCGATCTGCGCGGCAGAGGCCGCAGCCTTTTGCACGCCACCTGATCCCATTGCGCCACTTGTGGCCGGGCCCGACCGCACGGCCCACCTGCTGACAGAGGCGGAGGCGAAACAAGCCCTGGCGGCGTACGGCCTTTCGGTGCCGGTCGGAAAGGTCGCAACAGACCCAGCGGAGGCGGGGCGCCTTGCCAATACCATGTCGGCCCCTGTCGTGCTGAAGGGGCAGGGATTTGCGCACAAGTCGGAAAGCGGCGCAGTCGCCGTCGGGTTGAAGGCAAGCCAAGTCGCAGCGGCGGCGCGCAAGATGCAGGCCCGCAGTTTTCTGGTCGAAGAGATGATTATCAATCCCATTGCCGAACTCCTGGTCGGTGTGACACGCGACCCGGCGCATGGGTTCGTGCTGACGCTGGGTGCCGGTGGGGTGTTGACTGAACTGTGGCGCGACACGGTATCGCTGTTGTTGCCTGTGACCCGCCCGCAAGTTGCCGACGCGTTGCGAGGGCTGCGGATCGCGCCACTGCTGACCGGCTACAGGGGCAAGCCCGGCGTGAATGTCGCGGCGGTGGTCGATGCCGCTATGGCAGTTCAGGCCTATGTGGTTGCCCATCAGGACGCAATCAGCGAGGTTGAAATCAACCCGCTGATTTGCACCGCGCAGACCGCCGTCGCCGTTGATGCGTTGATCCGCCGGGCGTGAGAAAAGGAAAAGTAGTATGAGCGTCATCAAAACCGAAACCGATGGAAGTGTCCTGCTGGTGACGCTGGACCGCCCCAAGGCAAACGCGATTGATCTGCAAACCTCGCGGTTGATGGGTGAGGTGTTCAAGGGATTTCGCGACAATGATAACATGCGTGTGGCGATCATCACCGGGGGCGGCACCAAGTTTTTCTGTCCCGGTTGGGATCTCAAAGCCGCTGCAGACGGGGACGCGGTGGATGGCGACTATGGCGTTGGCGGCTTTGGCGGGTTGCAGGAATTGCGCGGGATGAACAAGCCGGTGATCGCTGCGGTCAACGGCATCGCTTGCGGCGGGGGGCTTGAACTGGCGCTGAGCGCTGACATGATCCTGGCCGCCGATCACGCAACATTCGCATTGCCTGAAATCCGGTCGGGTACCGTGGCCGATGCAGCCAGCGTGAAGCTGCCCAAGCGCATCCCCTATCACGTCGCGATGGAGTTGTTGCTGACGGGCCGCTGGTTCGATGCCGAAGAGGCTAAGGGCTGGGGGTTGGTGAATGAGATTCTGCCCGCCGATCAACTTATGGATCGCGCATGGGAACTGGCGCGGCTGTTGGCTGCCGGCCCGCCGCTGGTTTATGCCGCGATCAAGGAAATCGTCCGGGACGCCGAAGATTCGAAGTTTCAGGATGCGATGAATCGGATCGCGCGGCGGCAGTTGGGGTCGGTCGATACGCTTTATTCGTCCGAAGACCAGATGGAGGGCGCGCGCGCCTTTACCGAAAAGCGCGACCCGGTATGGAAGGGCAAGTGACAACGGCCAGTGCGCCATTTGCGCCGACCGGGGCACTGCGGGTCACGCGATGAAGATCAGGCGACACCCATGAAGATAATGTTCGTTCACCAAAACATGCCGGGCCAGTACCGAGAATTGGTGCAATGGCTGGCCGACAGCGGCGAGCACCAGATTTATTTTCTGACCCAACGCCAGAACCCTCCCAGCTTTCAGGGCGTCGAGACGCGGATTTACAAAAGCCATCATCAGCCCAAAGCCGACGCCTATGGCCTGTCCAAAAACTGGGAGGAATCAGCGGGTAATGGTCTTGGGGCGGCCCGTGCGGCGCGGCTGATCGAAACGAGCGAAGGCTTCAAGCCCGACATTGTGATTGGCCACGTCGGGTGGGGCGAACTGACGTTTTTTAAAGAGGTGTGGAAAGACGTTCCGATTATCGGCTTTTTCGAATATTACTATAGCGACAACGGCGGCCCCGTGGGGTTTGACCCCGAAGATACAGTATCTGAAAACACACCGTTTCTGCTGCATGCGCGCAATGCCGTGCCGCTGGTCAATATCGAAACCGTCGATGCCGGGCTAAGCCCAACCTACTGGCAGCGC
>JBFGFW010000473.1:0-2319 GCA_041579395.1 Sulfitobacter sp. | reverse complement strand
GCGATCGAGGCGGCGTTGAACCCCGACGATTCGGATTTCGTGTTCTTCGTGGCTGACGGAACCGGGGGGCATGCCTTTGCCGAGACCCTGGAAGAGCACAACCGCAACGTCGCCCGCTGGCGCGAGATCGAGGCCGAACAGGGTGCGGCGGCGGCGGGCAATGCGTCGACGGGGGGGAACTAGACGCCACTATTGTTAAGTTTTTGGCAACCATCGTATAGGGTTGGATGGTTTCGTTAACCTTTGTTTTCTTGACTTAGCGAACGCTTTGGCGTAGATATTTGGGCATGCTAGACGAGATGGGCAAACGGCCCCGGATTTATTTCCGGTGGCCGTTTTTTCGTGTCGGCTCGGTTTGGAGGTCCAAACGAGAGGTATGAGCAAAATGACGATGATTACCCTGGAGCAAGAGATTGCGACAAGCGAAGAGCATTTTATAGCCCTTCAAGCGTAAGCATCCGCCGAAGGCCGCTGGCGTGCCTTATTGATCAGGTAGGTTTTAGAACTGCTTTTGGTTTGCGCGGCTTTGGAGCCCACTTTTTGGCGAGGCGTTCGAAGTTGTCGAGGATGCGACCGATTTCAGCCTCATCGGGATCGAACTTCCCCCCATACCATTCCAGCATCCGGTCGTGCTCTTCGTGCTTGGGGTCTGCCATGGCGTCAACGAAGTCGGCGTAGCCGGGGAACCCACCCACATCTTCAGGGGGACAAGCACCGATAGCTCTTATAAGGCGCGGGTAATCGGCACCCGGGATGGCATCGTCGATTTTCTCGACCTTGATCACATGGTGCCAGTTGTCGCCGAAGTCGTAGATGTAATGGATGGTCTTGGTGCCGACATCCTCGAGCACATCAAGCAGGCTGGATTTGCTGGCCGGCAGCGGGCCGTCGTAATCATATTCAGGATATGGGACACCCCAGCCGACACCGCCGGCTCGGAACTCATAGAGGTTGCTGTCGGTCCAGCCCATGGCGGCTTGGATCACGTCGTGCAGACGGTTGAGTTTGATCTTCAGTGGCACATCGAAGCGCCGCAATACCTGAGGCTCAACGTCAGATAATGTCACCTTGAGGCGCGCGACCAGCGTCATGCGGCAATCCTCTTCAATTCTGTTGCGGTCTTCCAGTGCCATGGCAGCAATTCATGCACGCGCGAGGTCGGGGTATCTGGCAGGCGGGCTAGCACATCGGCCAGCCATGCCTGAGGGTCGATGTCATTCATCTTTGCCGAGACGATGAGGGTATACATGAAGGCAGCCCTGTCGCCACCGCGTTCGGATCCTGCAAAAAGCCACGACTTTCTGCCCAATGCGATGCCTCTGAGGGCCCGCTCGGCGGCATTGTTCGTCATGCATAGGCGCCCATCATCAAGGAATGCAGTAAAGGCTTCCCAGCGGCCCTCGCCGACGAGCATGTAATTCATCGCCTTGGCGACAGGGTTGTGCTTTGACATCCGGGTCTTCTCCGCGAGCATCCAGTCATGCAGATCATTGACCAGCGGCACGACCCGTTGCCGGCGGACTTCATGACGCGCTGCCGCTGACAGGCCAGTGATCTCGCGCTCGATGGCAAAGATGGCATCAATCCGCGTCACGGCGTCGAACGCAATGGGTGAGATCTCTTCTGCCACCTTCTTACCCTTGCGGGCTGTGGCCTTGATATCTGCAAGTTCGAAGAACTTGCGTCTGGCATGGCTCCAGCACAGCGCTGCGCGCACCGGACCCGGGCTGCGGTCGGCCAGATAGAGATCATTGTAACCGCCATAGACATCCGATTGCAGCACACCCTGCCATCCAGTGAGATGCTTGTTGGGGTGGATCATCTGACGATCAGGCGAGAATTTGAAGAAAGCCGCAGGCGGCGTGCCGCCATCCCACGGTCGGTCATCGCGCACATAAGTCCACAGCCGCGCAGTCTTGGTGCCGCCACGTGCCAGAAGCGGCACCGTCGTATCATCGCCATGCAGGCGCGCACCTTCCAGCACGTGGCGCTCGATCAGCGCATGGATCGGGGCCAGCGCCACACAGGCGTGACCAATCAGATCAGCCAGAGTGGACAGGCTGAGGTCGATACCTTCTCGTGCAATTCGCTCGGATTGTCTGTTCAGCGGCTGGTGCTGCCCGTATTTGTCGAAAGCAATCATCGCGATCAGCTGCGGCCCTGCCCATCCACGCGGGATCGCGTGGAATGGAGCGGGTGGCTGACTGATCTTCTCGCAGTCCCTGCAAGTGAACTTCTCGCGGACAGTTTGGATCACCTTCCACTGACGCGGGATGACTTCCAGCGTGTCGGTAACATCCTCACCCATTTTGACGATGC
>JBFGFW010000472.1:0-2321 GCA_041579395.1 Sulfitobacter sp. | reverse complement strand
TTTTCCTGCAAAATCAACTGCTTTTTGCCCGTCTTTCAGGCGCGGTCGTGATCATATTTGGCCTGCATTTCCTGGGCGTTTTCCGGATACCGTTTCTGGATCAGGAAGCGCGACTTGACGCGGGCGACAAGGGGGGTACGTCGTTCGGGGCCTATGTTCTGGGCCTCGCCTTTGCCTTTGGCTGGACGCCATGCATCGGGCCACAACTGGGCGCAATCCTGTCGCTTGCCGCATCCGAGGCATCGGTGGCGCGTGGCACGATGTTGCTGGGGGTCTATGCCGCAGGCCTTGGCATTCCGTTCCTGCTGGCCGCGATGTTCATCACCCGCGCCACGCTGCTGATGAACCGTATCAAACCGCACATGAAGCTGATCGAGCGGATCATGGGCGGGCTGCTGGTGCTGGTGGGGCTTGCGCTGCTGACCGGTGCCTTTACGTGGTTTTCCTTTTGGCTGCTGGAAAACTTCCCAACCCTTGGCGCATTGGGTTAAGCGCCTTACTCTTGCCTGAAAACCTGTCTAATGTCGGGCCAAACGCAGGTGGACGATGGCCGAACATATTGAGCAGACAGTCAAACGGCGCCGGGTGTTCTATATACCGGGCTACGACCCCATTCACCCGCGTCGCTACCGTGAGCTTTATCGCAAGGAGGGGTTGGAACAGGCCCGTATCTCCAGCTACCAGATCGGGTTGAAACCCAAGACGGACAAGGGCAACTACGGCTGGCAGATCCAGGCGCATATCGACGGCGTCGATGTGACGTCGCAGATCGAGGTTCTGGTCTGGTCCGATATCGTGCGCATCTCCATGAGCAATTCGATCCCCGCGACCTACCGGCAGTTGGCGCAAACGGCATGGGTCTATATCGCATCCGGCGCGCTGTGGCGTCTGATGCAATTGCGAAAGGGCCCGGTGATCGCAGCACTTTATCCCGTCGGGATGCTGCTGCTGCAACTGGCGCTGGCCATTCTTGCAGCCAAGGTGATGTATACTGTGCTGACCTATTTTGGCGGACCGTTCTGGTTCAAGGGGGTGATCGCGGCACTTGGGGTGTTTCTGGCCTGGAACATCCTAAAATGGTTCAAGAAAAACGATGGCAAGTTCTTTGCCTACTATCTGATGCATGATTATGCGTTCGGGGCCGCGACGCACGGCGCGAACCCGCCGCCGCTTGAAACCCGCATGGCCGACTTTCGCGGGACCATTGCGGAGGCGCTGAAATCCGATGTCGATGAAGTGCTGGTCGTCGGCCATTCATCGGGTGCACATCTGGGCGTGTCGATACTGGCCGACCTGATCCGCGCTGGGCTGGTGACCCAAGGCGGGCCGAAACTGGCTTTTCTGACCTTGGGGCAGGTGGTACCGATGGTGTCTTTCCTGCGCGATGCGCACCGCTTGCGTGCCGACCTGCGGTATCTCTCGCAACGCGACGAACTGACCTGGATCGACGTGACCGCCCCCGGCGACGGCTGTGCCTTTGCGCTTTGTGATCCGGTGGCGGTGTCCGGTGTGGCCCCCGATGGCAAAAGATGGCCGCTGGTGTTCTCAGCAGCCTTCACGCAATCGCTGTCTCCGGAAAGGTGGAAAGCGTTGCGCTGGCGGTTTTTCAGGCTGCATTTCCAGTATCTATGCGCCTTCGATGCCCCTAAGGATTACGATTATTTCCAGATCACGGCTGGTCCCCATAGCCTTGCGGAACGCTATGCCGGGCGTCCCGCATCCAAATCCCGGATCGTGAAACCGGTGAACAAGTTCACCTCGACCGCGCCATGACACAACCGCCCAAACCGCAAAGCCGGCCTGACAGGGTGTCGTTGTGGCGTTATGCCAAGCTGTTTCGGCAGGACATCCTGTCGGCGCAGCCCGCGCGGTTGTACCGGGCGTGGATGGCAGAATTCAAAACGCCCTTCTTTCGCAGCTATTTGATCAACCAGCCCGATCTGATCAAAGCGTTGCTGAAAGACCGCCCCGGCGATTTCCCCAAATCCGACCGCATTGGCGAAGGGTTGCGCCCGTTGCTGGGCGCGTCGGTGTTTTTGACCAATGGCGAGACATGGAAACGCCAGCGCCGCATCATCGACCCCGCGTTTGAGGGCGGACGGCTGCGCGACACATTCCCGGCGATGTGGGACGCGGCCGAAGCGGCTGCGCTGCGGCTTGCCGCCATGGAAGGCCACGTGGTCGAGATCGAGGCCGAAACCAGCCACGTTGCCGCCGACGTGATCTTTCGCACGCTTTTCTCGATTCCCATCGACCACCACATCGCGCGGGATGTTTTTCACGAATTCAAGACCTACCAGCGCAGCCAGCCGATCCTGAAC
>JBFGFW010000471.1:0-2324 GCA_041579395.1 Sulfitobacter sp. | reverse complement strand
CCTGCAGTTGACCCGGTGCAACTGCGGGCCAAGGTCGGGATGGTGTTTCAAAAGCCGAATCCGTTCCCGAAATCCATCTATGACAACGTCGCTTATGGCCCTCGCATCCACGGGATGGCACGCAACAAGGCCGAGTTGGACGACATCGTGGAGGGGGCGCTGAAACGCGGTGCCATCTGGAATGAGGTCAAGGATCGACTGAATGCGCCCGGCACCGGCCTGTCCGGCGGGCAGCAGCAGCGTTTGTGCATCGCGCGGGCCGTGGCGACCGAACCCGAGGTGCTGTTGATGGACGAACCCTGTTCCGCGCTGGACCCCATCGCGACTGCGCAGGTCGAGGAGTTGATCGACGAATTGCGCCAGGATTATTGCGTGGTCATCGTGACGCATTCGATGCAGCAGGCCGCGCGGGTCAGCCAAAGGACCGCGTTTTTCCACTTGGGCAATCTGGTGGAATACGGCGAGACAGACAAGATCTTCACCTCGCCCGAGGACCCTCGGACGGAAAGCTATATCACTGGCCGGATTGGATAAGATCATGCAAGATCAACATATTGCATCAGCATTTGACCGTGATCTGGAAGGCGTTCAGGCGCAGATCATGAAAATGGGCGGCATGGTCGAGGACGCCATCAGGCTGGCCGCGCAATCGCTTGAAACCCGCGACGAAGAACTGGCCACTCAGGTGCGGGACGGGGATAAATCCATCGATGCCTTGGAAGAGCTGATCAACGAGCGTGCCGCGCGCATCATTGCCCTGCGGGCACCCACGGCGATTGATTTGCGGCTGCTTCTGAGCGTGATCAAGATTAGCGCCAGCCTTGAACGCATTGCAGACTATGCGAAAAACATGGCCAAGCGCACGACCGTCTTGGCGCAGCTGCCCCCCGTGAGCGACAGTGCGGGGGCGATACGGCGCATGTGCAAGACCGTCGAGGCGATGCTGATCGACGCGCTCGATTCCTATGTGCAGCGCGATGCCGTTCTGGCGATGGACGTGATCGCGCGCGATCAGGACGTGGACCAGATGTACAATGCTCTGTTTCGCGAATTCCTGACCTATATGATGGAGGATCAGCGCAACATCACATCCTGTATGCACCTGCATTTCATCGCCAAGAACGTCGAACGCATGGGCGATCTGGTCACTTCGATCGCCGAACAGGTGGTTTATCTGGTCACCGGCACCCAACCCGACGAGGACCGGCCCAAGGCGGATGACACGTCGATCAGCTTTAAGGTGTAACCGATGACTGGCACGCGTCCGCAGATTCTGCTGGTCGAGGACGAGCCTGCGCAGCGCGAAGTGCTGGCTTACAACTTGACCGCTGAAGGGTTCGAAGTGCGCTGCGCAGAGAATGGCGAAGACGCGCTGCTGCTGGTTGCCGAAGCGCTGCCAGATTTGGTGATCCTGGACTGGATGATGCCGCTGCTCAGCGGGATCGAGGTGTGCCGCCAGCTGAAAACCCGCAGCGACACGCACCACATTCCAGTGATCATGCTGTCCGCCCGATCCGAAGAGGTGGACACCGTGCGCGGGCTTGAAACGGGTGCCGACGACTATGTTATCAAACCCTATTCGATGCGCGAACTGATGGCGCGGGTGCGCAACCAGATGCGGCGGGTCCGTCTTGCATCTGCCGGTACCCACCTTAGCCACGGCGATATCATGTTGGACGCGGAAAGCCACCGGGTGACCCGCGCCCAGACCGATCTGAAGCTGGGGCCGACAGAATACCGACTGCTGGTGACGTTTCTGGAACGTCCGGGCCGGGTTTTCAGCCGCGATCAGTTGCTGGATCAGGTATGGGGCCGCGATATCTTTGTCGATGCACGCACCGTCGATGTTCATATTGCGCGCCTGCGCAAGGCGCTGATGCAGCATGGCGGCGACGATCCGATCCGCACGGTGCGCGGCACGGGATATGCATTAGGGTAGGGCGCTTACCCGTTGAAAGGTATCACTTTCTGCTTCTGCCGTCCCAAGCCTTCGATATACAATTCGACGACATCGCCCGCCTTGAGATAGACCGGCGGCTTGTGGCCAACGCCGACACCGGGGGGCGTGCCCGTGGCAATCACATCGCCCGGCATCAGCGTCACGAAGCGGCTGATGAAGGAAACGATCTTGGTGACCGGAAAAATCATGGTTCGGGTGTTGCCGGTCTGGCGGCGCGTGCCGTTCACTTCCAGCCACAGGTCAAGGTTTTGCGGGTCCGGTATGTCATCTTTAGTTACCAGCCATGGGCCGATGGGCGCAAAGCTGTCGCTGGACTTGCCTTTGACCCACTGGCCGCCGAAATCCATCTGAAAGGACCGTTCTG
>JBFGFW010000470.1:0-2331 GCA_041579395.1 Sulfitobacter sp. | reverse complement strand
TTGAAAATTGGTGCGGTCGGAGAGACTCGAACTCTCACGGGTGTTACCCCACAGCGACCTCAACGCTGCGCGTCTACCATTCCGCCACGACCGCACGCCATGGATGGTGACGCTCGTTTAGACAAACTTGCCCCCCTTGTGAAGAGGCAATCGGAATGTTTGCGATAATGCCGAAAAGGGGGCTTCTAAAGCAGGTTTGTGGCCCCGCCCCCTTGAAATGCCGCGCCAAACATAGACCTTAAGGGAAGAGCGACAAAAAAGGTGACCCATGACCCAAGATGCCCCACAGTCCCCAAGCCCTGCCGTGCAGATTGACATCATTTCCGATGTCATGTGCCCATGGTGCATCGTCGGCTACCGCCAATTGGAGCAGGCCCTTTCCCAGATGGGCGTCGGCGCGTTTATCCGCTGGCATCCGTTTGAACTGAACCCCCAGATGGGGGCCGAAGGGCAAAACCTGACCGAGCATATCGCCGAAAAATATGGGGCAACGCCGGAACAATCCGCGCAGAACCGGGCACAGTTGGTGGGGATCGGCCAGCAGCTTGGCATCGACTTCAGGTTTTCCAAGGACAGCCGCATCGTAAATAGCTTTGCCGCACATCAACTGCTGGACTGGGCGCAAGACCATAACATGCAGCACCCGCTGATGCTGGCGCTGTTTGACGCGCATTTCACCCAAGGTCTGGACGTGTCTGACCCGGAGGTTCTTTCGGATGTGGCTGCGACTGTCGGTCTGGACCGTGGGGACGCCGCGCAAGTGCTGACAAGCGGCAGCCATGCAGACCGGGTGCGCCAACGCGAGGAAGTCTGGACATCGCGGGGCATATCAGGTGTGCCGTCAATGATATTTGAAGGAAAGTATCTGGTGACCGGTGCCCAAGGCGCTGAAAACTACACCCAAATCCTGCAAAAGGTGCTGAGCGAGAAAGCCGCGGCCTGAGCCGGCCCTTTTCTTGGCCAGCCATCGCCGCTAGACCAAGTTCATGGTGGAATGGATCATCTCTGACGGCCTGACCGATTTTCGCGCCGCCGAGGCGTGGATGGAAGACCGTGCCACCCGGATCGCTGACGGTCAGGCGGACGAATGCGTATGGCTGGTCGAACATCCCCCCCTCTACACCGCCGGAACATCCGCCAGGGTTGCCGATCTGACCGATCCGGCGCGGTTTCCGGTTTATGACACCCGGCGCGGCGGGCAGTATACCTATCACGGCCCCGGGCAACGGGTGATCTATGTGATGCTGAACGTAGGCCAACGTGGACGCGATGTGCGCGTTTTCGTCCAACAGCTTGAGGCATGGGTCATCGCAACGCTTGAGCAGTTCAATGTCACCGGTGAAATGCGACCGGACCGCGTTGGCGTGTGGGTGCAAAGGCCGGACAAACCCCTGAACGCCGACGGCAGCATCGCCGAAGACAAGATTGCGGCGATCGGCATTCGGTTGCGTAAATGGGTCAGCTTTCATGGCATCAGCATCAACGTCGAACCCGACCTGAGCCATTTCACCGGCATCGTGCCCTGCGGGATCCGACAGCACGGTGTAACATCGCTGGTCGATCTGGGACTGCCGGTGACGATGGAAACCCTTGATGTCGCGCTAAGGTCGCAATGTGGGGCTGTTTTCGGGGCGGTGTCAGGCGATTCGACCGGCACCTGCGCCTGATCACGCGGTCTTTTGCGGGCTTGCAGTCAAACGCCGCGTGATAGATTCAATTGACGGCAAATCATCGAAACGCCGCTGCCCTAGATCCGAAAACAACCTGCATGAATGCCCGCAACCATGACAGTTCAACCGCGACCTCTAGGGCAAAGGGTCGTGCGACCTTTACCGACACTGGTGCTTTTGCACCGCAAACAAGGGCTTATTGCAGTTTTTGGCGATAATTCCTGCCCTGCGTCAAACGGGGCCATTGCTCCTGAACGTCCATCGCACTAGAACAAACGATAATCCAATGCGCGTTCTCTGTCGGGGCGCGAGTTGACTAACCACATTCAGGAGGCACCGCATGGCAGACGCAGCCATTCACGGGCAAGAGCATCACGACGAGCGCGGATTCTTTACGCGCTGGTTCATGTCCACAAACCACAAAGACATCGGCATTCTTTACCTGATCGTCTCAGCTTTCGTTGGCTTCATTTCGGTCAGCTTCACCATCTACATGCGCCTTGAACTGATGCACCCCGGTGTTCAGTACATGTGTCTTGAAGGTGCGCGCTTTATCGCAGACAGCAGTACGGTCTGTACGCCCAATGGGCACCTTTGGAACGTCCTGATCACCGGTCACGGCATTCTGATGATGTTCTTCGTGGTTATTCCGGCCCTGTTC
>JBFGFW010000469.1:0-2333 GCA_041579395.1 Sulfitobacter sp. | reverse complement strand
ATGACCAGCGCCAGGTGATCGCCGACCTGATCGCCCAAGCCTATAAACGCAACGACGCGGCGTTTCAGCGGGGCACTTTCCGGGTGCGCGGCGACAGCCTAGAAATTTTTCCCGCCCACCTGGAAGACCGTGCCTGGCGGCTGTCCTTTTTCGGCGAGGAATTGGAAAGCATCACGGAATTTGACCCGCTGACCGGGGAAAAGACCGGGACGTTCGACCAGATCCGCGTTTATGCCAACAGCCATTACGTGACGCCAAAGCCCACCATGAAACAGGCCATCATCGGCATCAAAAAAGAGCTGCGCATGCGGCTGGATCAGCTGGTGGCCGAGGGGAAATTACTGGAAGCGCAGCGGCTTGAGCAACGCTGCAATTTCGATCTTGAGATGCTGGAAGCCACCGGCGTCTGCAACGGGATCGAAAACTATTCCCGCTATCTTACGGGTCGCGCGCCGGGCGAGCCGCCCCCCACCCTTTTTGAATTCATTCCCGACAATGCCATCGTCTTTGCGGACGAAAGTCACGTATCGGTGCCGCAGATCGGCGGCATGTACAAAGGCGACTATCGACGCAAATTCACGCTTGCCGAACACGGCTTCCGCCTGCCGTCCTGCATGGACAACCGCCCGCTGAAGTTCGAGGAATGGGATGCCATGCGCCCGCAGTCGGTGTTCGTGTCCGCGACCCCCGCGGCGTGGGAGATCGAACAGACCGGCGGCGTGTTCACCGAACAAATCATCCGCCCCACCGGCCTGATTGATCCGATGATCGAAATCCGCCCCGTCGACATGCAGGTCGATGACCTGCTGGACGAGGTGCGCAAAGTCGCGGCCGCCGGATTCCGCACACTGTGCACCGTGTTGACCAAGCGGATGGCCGAAGACCTGACCGAATACATGCACGAACAGGGCATTCGCGTCCGTTATATGCACAGCGACATCGACACCATCGAACGGATCGAAATCTTGCGCGATCTGCGGCTTGGGGCGTTCGACGTGCTGATCGGGATCAACCTACTGCGCGAGGGGTTGGACATTCCCGAATGTGGTCTGGTTGCCATTCTGGATGCGGACAAGGAAGGGTTTCTGCGCTCCGAGACTTCGCTGATCCAAACAATTGGCCGCGCTGCACGCAATGCCGAAGGCCGGGTGATCATGTATGCCGACCGCATCACCGGGTCGATGGAACGCGCCATCGGCGAAACTGACCGCCGCCGTGCCAAACAGGTCGCCTATAACGAAGAACATGGCATCACGCCAACGACAGTGAAGAAGAACGTCGAGGACATTCTTGCCGGCCTTTACAAAGGTGACGTGGACATGAACCGCGTCACGGCCAGGATCGACAATCCACTGGCAGGTGGCAACCTGCAGACGGTGCTGGACGGGCTACGCACCGATATGCGCAAGGCCGCCGAAAATCTAGAGTTCGAGGAAGCCGCACGCCTGCGCGATGAGGTCAAACGACTGGAAGCCGTCGATCTGGTGATCGCCGACGATCCGATGGCGCGGCAATACGCCGTCGAAAAGGCCGTGGACGATGCGCAGAAGGCTTCCGGTCGGTCAACCGGCGGACGCGGTGGCATGCGCGGCGGAAAATCCCGGTACGGCGGCAAGCGTCGCTAGGGTGGCCACGGACTTTACCCGAAGAATTTTAACGGAGAAATTTATTTTCGAAGATCCCGTGCAGCCAATTGTGAAGTGCCCAAGGGCACCCCACATTAAAGATCTGCGCTTATCGGGAGGTACCAACATGCGCCTATTTTCTACTGCTGCCCTTGCCCTGACCGTTCTGTCAGCCCCCGCCTTTGCGGATGAGACAACCGGTTCAATCGTTGCCTTTGATCGAATGGCCAATGTGATCGTTCTGGATGACAAGTCGGTCTGGGCAATTGACCCAAAAGCGATGGTCCCTTCGGATCTGAAAGCAGGTGATAATGTCACACTGACATTCCTGTCCGACGGTGACAACGGTGCCAAGCCAGTTTCAACGGTGACGCGCAACTAACCAGAAAAAACGCTTCCCGATGTATCGGGAAGCGTTTTTCTTCGGCCTCTCAGCCTTCAGTCCTAAGCCGTTCAGACTTAGTCATTCGCAGGTGGGTTCACCTCAAGACCTGGAACAGTCAGGGTCTTCTCTTCTGTTGTCACGTTCACTTCTGGAACGGTAACGGTCACTTCTTCTTCTGTAACGCTGACTGATCCGACATTCGCGTCGAACTTTGGCAGGTTACCGCCTTCTACAGACAAGTTCACATCAGGCAGGCTGCCTTCTTCGGTTTGATCGATATCGATCATGTAAAAGCCGAAGGCGATTACTGCGACGGCGACGAT
>JBFGFW010000468.1:0-2337 GCA_041579395.1 Sulfitobacter sp. | reverse complement strand
GGCGCGCGCCGCCCCGACCAAGGCGCTGCCTGAAATCCACACAAACGCGATCACAGCGACGATGCCGCCTTGCGTGAAAAGATCAAGCACGCTGTTGTGCGCCTCGAATTTGTTGGGCGGAGGCCGCTTGTAGGACTTGCTGGTAAGATGCGGGCCGGGGCCGAACCCGATCAGACGGGACTCCAGCCCTTTGTCGATCGCCTCGGCCCACAGATGCAACCGAACGTCGCCCTGGCTGTTATCGTCGTACATCTGACTTGAATTGCGCTCGATCCGCGCAAGCGCGCCCGATGCGAAGGGTATTGAGACCACAATGGCCAGCG
This sequence comes from Sulfitobacter sp., assembly GCA_041579395.1. Classification (GTDB taxonomy): domain Bacteria; phylum Pseudomonadota; class Alphaproteobacteria; order Rhodobacterales; family Rhodobacteraceae; genus Sulfitobacter. The sequence continues at coordinate 2,014 of JBFGFW010000468.1, read as the reverse complement.
GAAGCGCCATCAGGCCCAAAACCACAGCTGCACCGCGCAACGTAGGCGTCATCTCCTTATCTTTCATCCAGGTTACGGATTTCAGCGTCATGTATAACGCACCCGACAACGCCAGACCGATGGCAAAGCTGTCACTCTTGCTCATCAAACCGGCAGCAAGCGCCACAGTGCCGGCCCCGAACACCATCACGCCTTGGTAAAATGTGCGGACCTGATCTGCGCTATGCAGGCTCAGCAGTCCGATGATGAGGGCTAGAAACCCAAGCTGGTTTGGGTTTTCGGCCCATCCCCTGAAGCGGTCCCAGAACCAGGGATCGACGCCGGGAAGGGGTACCGCCCCATAAGCGTCGCCGATCTGCAGCAGCAGCGACAGACCACCGAAGGCAACCATCAGCCAACAGACCTGACGCCGCTCGGCTTCGTCGGCAAGACTAAGCACCATCATGATGCTGAACGACAGCACCAGAGAATAGGCGAGGGTGTCGCGGATCATGCCGCTGTAATACTGAAAGGGCTCCACCAACAGGCCGACGATCGTTCCGGCGCACATGGTCACGATGATGATCAACCAGAAAAGGGCGACGCGCACCTGCGCCGTCCCCAGAACAACCGGCCGGTGCAGGATCTGGCGCAGGATGACAAGCATCAGCCACACCAGCAGCAGCACCTCGCCCGGCCCCACGGGAAGCCCACCGACCCGCAGCTGCGTCGCGGCGGTGATCACCAGCCCGAGTGCCAGAAGTTTTGGTATCATGGTCCGATCATCCGTCGATCTTGCGCGCGGGGCCGACAGACGACATCAAGCCCCCCGCGATGCCTGACGCCGGTGCGCCCCTGTCAGATCTTCCGGTATGGTGTCGGCGCGGACCACGCGCAGCCCGGTCATCCAGAAGGGAGCGATAGAGCGCCGCATGTCGTGCCGCACCGCCCGCGACAGAAAAGTTCGCATGCACCTTGTCGGGCAGGCGTGCGGCCATCGCAGCGCTTTGCGCGGGGTTGGCCAGTGCCGCAACGATCTGCTCGGCCAGTTGTTCGGGGGCACGTGTCGGGACCAACCGACCGTTTACCCCGTCATCAATCACCTCAAGGCAACCCGGCATGTCCGTTGTTACGATCGGCAGACCGGCCAGCGCGGCCTCTAGCAAGACCCGGGGCACACCTTCGGAATATTCGGTGGGGAATGCAAAGACGTCCGCCATTTTCAGCAGCGCCGGCACGTCGCTGCGTGGACCTGTCGCGATAACCGTAGGTGCATGGGCTGCCAATTCGGCCTCGGTGATCGCAAGGGGGCCTTCGCTGTCGCGCGGTCCGACCAGCACGAACCGCACGCCCGGCCGTTCTTGACTGACCAGATCCGCTGCCTTCAGGAGGGCCGTGATGCCCTTTTGGCGCGTGATACGCGAAACGGTGATGACGACTTCTGCATCGCCCAGTCCCAGATCGGCGCGCAGGCTCTCCGGCGTGGGCGCTCCCTCCAACGACTTCTCGAAGCTTTGCGGATCAATGCCACCGCCGCCCGCCGAGATCAGAAAACCCTGCGCTCCGGCAATGCCGTGCCTTTCGAAAAAGGCCATGTCGGTGCGGTTCTGAAACACCGTCGCATCGGTGCGTTTCGCGGCAAGCCCATGCAGAAACCGATAGGCCAGGCGGGCCCCCATCGCAATTGGCGAGTGCGAGGAATAGACCCAGCCCCGCCCGCAGATCGTGCGGATCACCAGCACATCACGGGTGCGCGCGGCGAACGGCAACATTAGACAGGGCTTGGTGTCAAACCCCTGAGCAACATCGGGGCGCAACCGGTCCAGGATGTCACCCAAACGGCGGATCGCCCGCCGGTCGCTGAACGGAGAAATGAAGCGGTCGAAGTCGAAAGGCACAAATTCGATCCCGGCCCGCTCGAAAGCGTCGCCGCCACCGCTTGCTGCCATGCTGACGCGGAAACCAAGATCGCGGATGGTCCGGACGAACGGCAGGCGCAGATCGGCGTCAGACCCGGCGATGAACAGAATGTGGG
>JBFGFW010000467.1:0-2339 GCA_041579395.1 Sulfitobacter sp. | reverse complement strand
GAGAACGGCGAAGTCTTCTACCGCAGCCCCGGCGTTTTTGTGGAGTATTACAATAACCCCGAAAGCACCGCCGATACCAAGGATGCCGAAGGCTGGGTCGCCACGGGCGACGCGGGCTTTATCGAGGAAGGCACCGGGCATCTGCGCATCATCGACCGCGCCAAAGACGTGGGCAAGATGGCAGACGGCAGACTGTTCGCGCCAAAATACGTTGAAAACAAGCTGAAGTTCTTTCCCAACATTCTGGAGGCTGTGGTTTTCGGCAATGGCCGGTCCGAATGTACGGCCTTTATCAACATCGACCTGACCGCAGTCGGCAATTGGGCCGAGCGCAACAACATCGGCTATGCGTCCTATCAGGAGCTTGCGCGCCATCCACAGGTGATGGACCAGATCCAAAGCCACGTGGAAGAGGTCAACGCGTCCATCGCCGAGGACGAAATGCTGTCGGGTTGCCAGGTGCACCGCTTTGTCGTGCTTCACAAAGAGCTCGACGCGGATGACGGCGAACGGACCCGCACCCGGAAGGTGCGCCGCAAGGTGATCGGCGAAAAGTTCGAGGATATCATCAACGCCATGTACGACGGGTCATCGTCGGTCAGCACGGTCACGGAAGTGACTTATGAAGACGGGCGCAAGGGATCCATTGCGGCGACACTCGAGGTGCGAGACGCCAAGGTGTTCGCCGACAACCGCAAGATGGCAGCAGAATGAGCGTGAACAATATCGGTGGAGTTCGGTGCGGCGGTTGCGCAGTGGATTTTAAGACCATTTGGAAAGAGGGTGTGGCGTGAAAGACTTGAGCGACGGCTACGTCACGAAGGATGGTCGCCAGATTGGCCCGGTGGTGATGGAGATGAAAAACATCACCCTGCGGTTTGGCGGCGTCGAGGCGATCAAGGATATCTCGTTTGATATCCGCGAGGGCGAGATCCGCGCGATCATCGGCCCGAACGGCGCGGGCAAATCATCGATGCTGAACGTGATCAGCGGGTTTTACGTGCCGCAAGACGGCGAGGTCTGGTACAAAGGTAGCCGCCGTCCTCCGATGAAGCCCTATGAGGTTGCACAACAAGGCATCGCGCGGACGTTCCAGAACATCGCCTTGTTCGAAGGTATGAGCGTACTGGACAACGTCATGACGGGCCGATTGACCAACATGCATACCGGCCTGTTCTGGCAGTCGATCTGGAAGGGCAAGGCCGAGCGGGAAGAGACCGCGAACCGCGAAGTCGCCGAAAAGATCATCGATTTCCTTGAGATTCAGGCGATCCGCAAGACACCCGTGTCGCGGCTGTCTTATGGCTTGAAAAAGCGGGTCGAACTGGCGCGTGCCTTGGCAGCCGAGCCGTCGATCCTGCTGCTGGACGAGCCGATGGCGGGTATGAACGTCGAAGAAAAAGAGGACATGAGCCGCTTTATTCTGGATGTGAACGACGAATTCGGTACCACCATCGCCCTGATCGAACATGACATGGGCGTGGTGATGGACCTGAGTGACCGGGTGGTCGTGATGGACTACGGCAAAAAGATCGGTGACGGCACGCCGCATGACGTGCGCAACAACCAAGATGTGATCGACGCTTATCTGGGGGTCGCACATGACTGATTTTTGCCCAATTTCTAAGAATCGGAGGGTCTGATATGCCTGAGCAACTGGCCTTTACAATCGAGGTTTTCGCGAACGGCCTGATGGCGGGGGTGCTTTATGCGCTGGTCGCTCTGGGTTTCGTTCTGATCTACAAAGCCTCGGGGATCTTTAACTATGCACAGGGAGTGATGGCGCTTTTTGCCGCGCTGACTCTGGTTGGTATCATCGAAGGACAAGTCCCGTTCAGCCATTTGATCAACGCGATCTTTGGCACGGATGTGCACCACTTTGGTTGGCACGTTCCGGCGTTTCTGGCGATTTTGCTGACCATGGTCGTCATGATCGGGCTGGCCTATGCGGTGCAGCGGCTGGTGTTCCGGCATTTGGTCGGCCAAGAGCCGATCATTCTGTTCATGGCGACCATTGGCCTGGCCTATTTCCTGGAAGGCGTGGGCGATCTGATGTGGGGGTCTGACATCAAGTCGCTTGATGTGGGTCTGCCGCAGGGTCTGAACGCGTGGATCGACAACACGACTTTCGAAGTGTTGGGGTACGGGTTCTTTATCGACAACCTTGATATCGTGGCCAGCGTCATCGCCGCACTACTGGTGATCGGGCTGGTGATGTTCGCGCAGTACACCAAGCAGGGCCGCGCAATGCGGGCGGTGGCGGATGACCATCAGGCGGCCTTGTCGGTTGGGGTTTCGCTGAACTTCATCTGGATCCTGGTGTGGTCGCTGGCGGGGTT
>JBFGFW010000466.1:0-2353 GCA_041579395.1 Sulfitobacter sp. | reverse complement strand
TGAGATGATTTGCAGTTCGGCGCATTGCGGACAAGGGCGCGCAGGCCCGCTCAAGCGCATAGCGCGCTTCGCAGGCGGTTTCGAAGCTGACGGCGTTCATCGACAACAGCAGTGTCGATGTGGTGATTTGCTGGTCCTTTGCGGCCTCAAAGCTGATACGGTTGACGAACGCGCCGCCTGTGGCCCCGCGTTGGGTCCGGATCAGCGATTGCGCCGCCAGCCGTTTCAGCGCCTCGCGGACTGTGGCGCGCGAGACTTCGAATTGCAGGGCAAGCTCTGCTTCGGACGGCAGGCGTTCATCCACGATCAAGGCACCACTCACGATGGCATCGCGTATGCTGGCGGCAATCTGTGCGGATAGATCCGACGGGGGAACGCGGTCAAGTGTCATATGTCTTACAATTAAGGTTTGGAAAAACTTTAAATGTCTGACATTAATTATTCAAGCACCGAGTCGCACCAATCTGGGAGGATCGCGTTACATGGCACCCGTCTTGCGTTCCGCGCTTTGGCTTGGCTTTTTCGGGATGGTCCTGGCCGCCTGGGCCCTGATGTACGCCATGAGCACCGGCATGGGGCTGGACCTGCTCGGCCGTCCCGACGCCATGGCGCAGATGATGCGGGCTATGGACCCGCGCATGGACATGGACATGCCGATGGCACGGTTCGGTCCTTTGGCGGTGATGTGGGGCGCGATGATGGCGGCAATGATGCTGCCGACGATGGTGCCCACCTTGCGCAGCTACGAAGATCTGATGACCAGCGCCGATGGCACGCGCGCGGGATGGCTTGGCGTCTTGCTGGGCTATTTCACCGTCTGGCTGGGTTTTGCGTTGCTGATTGCGACCGTCCAGATGGTGCTGCTTTTCGGCGGGGTGATTGACTTGTTGGGCATCGCGAAATCGCGCTGGCTGGCCGCGGCCCTTTTGCTGGGCGTCGGCTTTTTTCAGTTCAGCCGCACCAAGGCGATGTGCCACGGCGTGTGCCATTCCCCGATGATGTATTTCATCGGCCATTGGCAGCGCGGCTTTGTGGGCGGGCTGCGCATGGGTCTTGGTCTTGGGGCCTATTGCGTGGGATGCTGCTGGGGATTTATGGCGCTTGGGTTTGCGTGTGGCGTGATGAACCTGGCGTGGATGGGGTTGGCGACCTTGTTCATGGTGCTCGAAAAACTGCCCCAGATCGGGCATAAGATAACAAAACCAATGGGTGTTCTGCTGATCCTCGGCGCGGTCGCGGTGGCAATTCAACCCATGATCTCAGGGGGATAATATGGCGACCAACAAACGACCCGACGCAGACCGTCTGCCGATCAGTCAGCGAATTGACCAACGCATGGCCAACCCGAAACGCCGCGAGGCAACACCGACCGAATGGCAGATCAAGGGCGAACTGTTCTTGAACTGTTCATGCGAATTGTTTTGTCCTTGCGTTGTCAGCCTGGGCGCGCACCCCCCCACGGAAGGGCACTGCCACGCCTGGATGGCCATCGCCATCGACGAAGGCCATTACGAGGGTGAAGACCTGAGCGGCCTGAACGTCGGCTTGCTGGTCGATATTCCGGGCCGCATGGGCGAGGGCAACTGGCGCGTCGCCGCCTATGTCGATGAAAACGCCACCGACAAGGCGTACAACGGTCTGCTGCAGATCTTTTCGGGTGCCGCGGGCGGCACCACGGGCCTGTTCACCATGTTGGTGTCCGAGATCATCGGGGCCGAACGCGCGCCGGTCAAGATCATCCGCGACGGCACCAAACGGTCAATCCAGATCGGGCGCAAGATCGCCGGCGAGATCGAGATGATCGCGGGCAAATCGCCCGACCATCCGGTCATGATTTCGAACTCCAAATACTGGATGGGCCCGGATATCATCGCGGCCAGGGGGCTGAAATCCAAGGTGCGCGACTATGGCCGCGTGTGGGATTTCGGCGGCAAATCAGCCGAGATTTGCCCGATCAACTGGCAGGGCCCCAACGCATGATCGCAGTGGGATATGTCCGCAGCATGGCGCGCTATAACAGCGGGCGGAATAGCCGGTTGATGCCCGTGCTGTCGGACATGACCCGTAATGAAATGACTAAGGATCGTGGCCGTTGTTGCGGCTCGATTCTTGGGACGCCCGACCGTTTGCTGTGCGGCGATATGTTTTGGCTCTCGCGGCCTGACCCGTCGATAAGACCTGTGATCAAGGCGTTCGGCAGGGGGCCCATGCGTCGCATGAATGCGCGGAAATCGGCCACGAACCGATACCGGTCAGATGGCAAGATCCGCAATCGGGTCGGTCATATGCGCGAACGTGATATGTCGGGCGATGTGCGTAGCATACCGGCAAATGGCTGCGCCCCTTATACTTT
>JBFGFW010000465.1:0-2358 GCA_041579395.1 Sulfitobacter sp. | reverse complement strand
TCATATCCTATTTGCACCTCTGTGCATCGTGAACATGGACGATAACCATGCCGCGGTTTCAACAATTGGGAGGAATTACATGTCATTTTCAAATCTGACACGTCGTGGCGTGATCAAGACTGGCGCTGTCGCCGGTGCTGGTCTGGCGCTGCCGACGTATCTGAGCGCTGCCGCGCACACCGGTTTCACGAACGCGCCCACCGGCGATACCGTGACACTGGGTTTCAACGTTCCACAGTCGGGCCCCTATGCGGATGAGGGCGCGGACGAACTGCGCGCATTCGAACTGGCGGTCGAGCACCTGAACGGGATGGGCGACGGCGGCATGTTGAACACCTTCTCGTCCAAGGCGCTTGAAGGCAACGGCATCATGGGCAAGAAGGTCCAGTTCGTCACCGGCGACACGCAGACAAAATCCGACGCGGCACGTGCATCGGCACAGTCGATGATCCAAAAAGATGGCGCGATCATGATCTCCGGCGGTTCATCCTCTGGCGTGGCTGTTGCGGTTCAGGGCCTGTGCCAAGAAGCGGGCGTGATCTTCATGGCCGGCCTGACACACTCGAACGACACCACCGGCAAAGACAAGAAAGCCAACGGTTTCCGTCACTTCTTTAACGCGTATATGTCTGCTGCCGCTTTGGCACCGGTTCTGAAGAACCTGTATGGCGACGACCGCAAGGTGTATAGCCTGACGGCCGACTATACATGGGGCTGGACACAGCAGGAATCGATCCAGGCGGCCACCGAAGCCATGGGTTGGGAAACAATCAACGACGTGCGTACGCCGCTCGCCTCGACCGATTTCTCGTCCTACATCGCGCCTGTCCTGAACTCCGGTGCGGATGTTTTGGTTCTGAACCACTACGGCGGGAACATGGTCAACTCGCTGACCAACGCGGTGCAGTTCGGTCTGCGCGACAAGCAAGTCAACGGCAAGAACTTCGAAATCGTTGTTCCGCTCTATTCCGAGTTGATGGCACGTGGTGCGGGCAAAAACATTGCCGGTATCGTGGGTTCGCAGAACTGGGACTGGAAGCTGGAGAACGAAAAGGGCGACCGTTACACAGGTACAAACGCCTTCGTTCAGTCCTTTGGCGAAAAGTACGGCTTCCCACCCAGCCAGGCAGCCCAGACGTGCTATGCACAGACGCTGCTTTATGCTGATGCCGTTGCCCGCGCCGGTTCGTTCAACCCCTGTGCCGTTGTCGAAGCCCTGGAAGACTACGAATTCGACGGTCTGGGCAACGGTCCGACGCTGTACCGTGCTGGCGACCACCAGTGCTTCAAGGACGTTGTGGTTGTGCGCGGCAAGGAAAACCCCGAGAACGAATTTGATCTCGTGGAAATCGTCGAAGTCACACCCGCCGATCAGGTTACCTATGATGTCGATCACCCGATGTTTGCGGGTGGCGAATTGGGTAAGTGTAACCCCGGCGCGTAAGTCAAAGTTCAAGGCGGGGGGAAGCCTCCGCCTTATCTTGCTGGCGGTTCTGTATCGCCATCCATCCTTTAAAATTCGAGGGCACCGCGATGGACGCCATTCTTTTGCAACTTCTTAACGGGTTGGACAAAGGGTCTGCCTATGCGCTGATCGCCCTTGGTCTGACTTTGATCTTCGGCACGTTGGGCGTGGTCAATTTCGCGCATGGCGCGATCTTTATGATCGGGTCGTTCTGTGCCGTGACCCTTAGCAGCATCTTCAGCCTCAGCCATCAAGCGGCGGAACCTACGGGTGTCGATTTTCTGGGACGGCCGAAATTCGACGATGTGCTCTATATCAAGGAATGGTTCGGCGATGCGGTCGGTTCGTGGATGTTGGACTGGTCCGTCCCTCTGGCCATCCTTTTTGCGATCCCAATCATGCTTGCCATCGGTTTCATCATGGAACGCGGCCTGATCAAACACTTCTACAAACGCCCCCATGCCGATCAGATCCTGGTGACCTTCGGTCTGGCCATCGTGCTGCAGGAAGTGGTCAAATATTTCTACGGGGCCAACCCCATCCCCACCGCCGCGCCTGCTGCCTTTCGCGGATCGTTCGATTTTGGCGTGCTGCTTGGGTTTGATCCGAACGTGATCATCTATCCCTACTGGCGCCTGATCTATTTCGCCTTTTCAGCCGTGATTATCGGTGCCGTCTTTGCCTTCCTGCAGTTCACGACCTTCGGAATGGTTGTGCGCGCCGGCATGGCCGACCGCGAGACGGTGGGCCTGTTGGGCATCAACATCGACAAACGTTTCACCGTTATGTTCGGCATCGCCGCGGCGGTCGCGGGTCTGGCAGGTGTTATGTACGCGCCCATCAACTCGCCCAATTATCACATGGGTATGGATTTCCTGGTACTCAGCTTTGTC
>JBFGFW010000464.1:0-2359 GCA_041579395.1 Sulfitobacter sp. | reverse complement strand
TGCGCCAACGCGCCCATGCTCAATATGTCCAAAAAAACCAACCTACCTGAAACCATTCCGCCCATGAAACGCATAGCGACGAACGCTGACAAGCCCTTTGCTTCTCTGGCTCTTAAATATCCCGGGGGGGCCCGTCAGGGCGGGGGCAGAGCCCCCAGTCGCACTAGCCGGCCTGTGCTTCTGCCCGGCTCTTGCCCGACACCGCCAGCGCCAGCGCCGCCCCCATCAACCCGTCCAGATCACCGTCCAGCACCCCCTTGGTGTCAGAGGTTTCATAATTGGTGCGCAGATCCTTGACCATTTGATAGGGCTGCAACACATACGACCTGATTTGATTGCCCCAACCGGCGTCGCCCTTGTTTTCATGGGCCTCGTTGATGGCAGCGTTCCGGCGGTCCAATTCCATCTGATAGAGACGTGATTTCAATGCCTTCATCGCGATGTCGCGGTTCTGGTGCTGGGACTTCTCAGAACTGGTGACCACGATGCCGGTGGGGTGGTGGGTGATGCGCACGGCAGAATCGGTGGTGTTGACGTGCTGGCCGCCCGCCCCTGACGACCGATAGGTATCGATGCGGATATCGCTGGGGTTCACATCGATCTCGATGTTGTCATCAACGACGGGGTAGACCCAAATCGAACAGAATGACGTGTGCCGCTTGGCCGCTGAATCGAACGGGCTGATCCGCACCAGCCGGTGCACGCCGGATTCGGATTTGAGCCAGCCATAGGCGTTCAGACCGCTGATCTTGTAGGTCGCCGATTTGATCCCGGCTTCTTCGCCCGGACTTTCAGACTGCAATTCGACTTTATAGCCCTTTTTCTCCGCCCACCGGACGTACATCCGTGCCAGTATGTTGGCCCAGTCACAGCTTTCGGTGCCGCCTGCCCCTGCGTTGATCTCAAGGAAGGTGTCGTTGGCGTCGGCTTCACCATCCAGCAAGGCCTCAAGCTCTTTCTGGGCGGCGGTTGTGGCCAGCGCCTTGAGCGCCGCCTCGGCCTCTGCGACGACTTCGGCGTCGTCTTCCATTTCGCCCATCTCGATCAAATCGATATTGTCGGCCAGATCCTGCTTGATGCCTTCGTAGGTGGCGAGGGAATCGACCAGCGCCTGCCGATCGCGCATCAGCTTTTGCGCGGCCTCCGGGTCATCCCAAAGGTTCGGGTCTTCGACCCGCGCATTGAATTCTTCCAATCGGTAAGGGGCAGTTTCAACGTTCAGACGCTGGGCCAGCAGCTCCAGCGATTTGCCGATCTGGTCTGCTGTATTCTGTGCCTCTGCGCGCATGATGTTCTGCCTTTGAATGGATCGCGGCCCCGGATTTCGGGGCCGCATGAGAGATAGACCAGCCGTGCGCCGTGGGCAAGCGCCCGAACGTCTGCACACATCATGACCTGAAGTGTCAGTACAACCCGCCGGAACTGATGGTGCCAAAGCTGGCTTTCGGGCCCACCACGGCCTTTTTGCCGGTCGATGTGGTGACGGTGCGTGACGTCGTGATGCCCAATTCCTCGATCAGCGGCAGATCGGCCCCCATGGCGAAACCGCCGTCAAAGGTGATCCCGAACAGCGGCTCTTCACCATCGCGGAAATATTCGGCCACGACATTGGCACCCGATGCGCCATCTGACAGGCGCGCGCCGGTAAAGCGGTCGATGTTGATGAACTGCCCACCGGGAGGCACGGCAAAATCGGTGCCGCCGAACTTCTTGATCGCTTCGCTCATAAACCGCTGGAACACCGGGCCGCACATGCCCGCGCCATATGCCCGTTTGCCCAAGGACCGCGGGTTGTCGAAGCCGATATAGCAGCCTGCGACGATGTTGGAGGAGAAGCCCACGAACCATACGTCCTTGGCGTCATTGGTGGTGCCGGTCTTGCCCGCGATCGGTACCGGCAGGTTGACGGCACCCTTGGCGGTGCCCCGGTCCACAACGCCCTTCATCATTGAAGTCAGCTGATAGGCGGTAATCGGGTCCATCACCCGTTCGCGGTTTGAAATGATGCGCGGGCCAAGACCCGGCGCAAGGCTGGCAAGCTGACAGTCGTTGCAGATCCGCTGGTCGTGCTTATAGACTGTGCGGCCATAGCGATCCTGCACGCGGTCCACCAGCGTGGGCTGCACCCGTTCGCCGCCGTTGGCAAACATCGCATAGGCTGAAACCATCTGATAAAGTGTGGTTTCCTGTGATCCCAAGGCATTGGCCAACACAGGGGAAAGATTGTCGTAGACACCAAACCGTTCGGCATAGTCGCCGATGATGTCCATCCCCACTTCTTGCGCCAGGCGGATCGTCATCAGGTTGCGCGACTGTTCGATGCCGGTACGCAGGGGGGTCGGCCCGTAGAACTTGTTCG
>JBFGFW010000463.1:0-2363 GCA_041579395.1 Sulfitobacter sp. | reverse complement strand
CCGTGGCTTTGACCCGCTTCCCCGCGATGTCGATCTCGTAGGATGACGCCAGAACGTCCGCGATCTTTTCACTCGCGCAAGGGACATACCCCATGCCGATTGCGGCCCCCAGATGGTGGCCATACGCGCCCGACGACAAGAAGCCCACGATCTGACCGTCGCGCAGAATCGGCTCATTGTGATAAAGCAACGGTTCGGGGTCGGTCAGCTTGAATTGCACCAGCCGCGTTTTCAACCCCTCGTCCTTCTTGCGCAGCACCGCGTCGCGCCCGATGAACGCAGGCTTGTCGGTCTTGACCGCAAAGCCCAGCCCCGCTTCCAGCACGTGATCTTCGCTGGTGATGTCATGGCCGAAATGGCGAAACCCTTTTTCGATGCGGCCGCTGTCCATCATGTGCATGCCACACAGCTTCAGGCCCATATCCTGCCCCGCCGACCATAGGGTTTCAAACGCATGGCCAGCCATGTCGGTGCTCACGTACACCTCCCACCCCAGTTCGCCCACATAGGTAACGCGGTGCACGCGCGCCAACCCCATGCCCAGTTCAATTTCCTGCGCCGTGCCAAAGGGGTTTACCGCGTTTGAGAAGTCATTCGGCGATACCGCCTGCATCAGGTTGCGCGCGTTTGGCCCCATTACGGCCAGCACCGCTTCGCCCGCTGTCACGTCCGTGATGACGACGTTGAAGTCGCCTTGGTTGCGGCGCATCCACGTCTCGTCAGCCAACCGCGTGGCCGCAGGGGTCACCACAAGATAGGCGGTTTCCGACAGGCGGGTCACGGTCACGTCCGCCTCGATCCCCGCGCGGTCGTTCAGGAATTGCGTATAGACGATCTTGCCCACCGGCACATCGTATTGACCGCCGCCGATATGATTCATGAACGCCGTCGCATCGCGCCCTTCGACCCGGATCTTGCCAAACGACGACATGTCATACATGCCGACATTGCCCCGCACGGCGGCCAATTCGTCCGCCACGTTGTCAAAGAAGTTCTGCCGCTTCCAGCTGTACTCATATGTTGGCGTCTGACCCGGTTTCGCAAACCAGTTGGCCCGTTCCCATCCGGCCAGTTCGCCCATCACGGCACCTTGGTCCAGCAGGTTATGGTGGAAAGGCGTGCGGCGAATACCCCGCGCCGTGGCCTTTTGCCGGTACGGGTAATGATCCGCATAAAGCAGCCCCAAGGTTTCCTTGGCACGTTCCACCAGATAGGTCTTGTTGCCCTGAAACGGTTGCATCCGGCCAATATCCACATCACCCAGATCGAAGGGTTTTGCGCCGTCTTCCATCCACTGCGCCAGCGCCATGCCTGCGCCGCCTGCCGACTGGATACCGATGGAATTGAAGCCCGCTGCGACCCAGACGTTGTCCATCTCGGGGGCCAATCCAAGGTGATAGGCATCATCGGGGGTGAAAGATTCCGGACCGTTGAAGAATGTGTGAATGCCCGCCTCGGCCAGCATCGGCATGCGGTTCACTGCGGCCTCCAGGATCGGTTCGAAGTGATCGAAATCTTCGGGCAACTGATCGAATTCAAAGCTGTCGGGAATACCGCCCATCCCCCAGGGTTTCGAAACCGGCTCGAACGCGCCCAACATGATTTTGCCCGCGTCATATTTGTAATAGGCGCATTCATCCGGCATGCGCAGAACCGGCAGTTGTTCTAGACCCTTGATCGGCTCGGATACGATATAGAAGTGTTCGCAGGCCTGCAGCGGCACGTTGGTGCCCAGTATCCGACCCACCTCGTGGCCCCACATGCCCCCGCAGTTTACCACATGATCACAGGTGATCTGCCCGGTGCTGCCATCTGCGGCCTCGTAGGCGATGCCCGCCACCCGCCGACCGTCCCGCAAGGCCCGCGTGGCTTTGACCCGCTCGAATATCTGCGCACCGCGTTGGCGCGCCCCTTTGGCCAGGGCCAGCGCGATGTTGCCGGGATCGCCCTGCCCGTCCTTGTCAAGAAACACGCCACCTTTGACGTCGTTGGTGTTCAGATGCGGGTAACGGGCCTTGACCTCGTCGGGGCCGATCTCTTCGATATCCACACCAAAGGCGCGGGCCATCGCGGCAGAGCGAAAGATTTCCTCGCGCCGCTCGTCGGTTAGCGCAACGGTGATCGACCCGCAGCGCTTGAACCCGGTCGCGACGCCGGTCTCCGCTTCCAGATTGCCATAAAGTTCTTGGCTGTATTTTGCCAACCGGGTCATGTTGGCGGTGGCGCGCAACTGCGCAATCAACCCGGCGGCGTGCCATGTCGTGCCGGATGTCAGTTGTTTGCGTTCCAGCAGCACCACATCCTGCCATCCCAGTTTGGTCAGGTGATAGGCGACGGAACAGCCAATGACTCCCCCCCCGATG
>JBFGFW010000462.1:0-2364 GCA_041579395.1 Sulfitobacter sp. | reverse complement strand
CCCACCCGTCGGCCCCGCATTGGGTCAGCGCGGGATCAACATCATGGAATTCTGCAAGGCGTTCAACGCCAAGACAGCGGATATGGAGCCGGGTGCCCCTTGCCCGACCGTGATCAGCTATTATCAGGACAAGTCCTTTACCATGGACATCAAGACGCCCCCGGCGTCCTACTACCTGAAAAAAGCCGCCAAGGTGAAGTCTGGTGCGAAAACACCAAGCCGCGAAACCATTGGCACCGTGACCACCAAGCAGCTGCGCGAAATCGCAGAAGCGAAGATGGCCGATCTCAGCGCAGTTGACGTCGAAGCTGCAATGAAGATCATTTTGGGCTCTGCCCGTTCCATGGGCATTGAGGTGAAGTAAGATGGCAAAATACGGAAAACGGACCCGCGCCGCACGCGAAGCATTTGCCGGCAAGGACAACTTGTCAGTCGAAGAAGCTGTGGCCCTGATCAAGTCAAACGCAAACGCCAAGTTCGACGAGACCATCGAAATCGCCATGAACCTTGGGGTTGACCCCCGCCACGCAGACCAGATGGTCCGCGGTGTGATCGGTCTGCCAAACGGCACAGGCAAAACTGTACGTGTTGCAGTGTTTGCCCGTGGTGCAAAAGCAGATGAAGCCACTGCAGCTGGTGCCGACATCGTCGGAGCAGAAGACCTGATGGAAGCGGTCCAAGGCGGCAAGATCGACTTTGACCGTTGCATCGCGACACCCGACATGATGCCAATCGTTGGTCGTCTGGGTAAGGTCCTTGGACCTCGCAACCTGATGCCAAACCCAAAAGTCGGCACCGTGACCATGGACATCAAGGAAGCTGTCGAGGCGGCCAAGGGCGGTCAGGTGCAGTTCAAAGCTGAAAAAGGCGGCGTTGTGCATGCCGGCATCGGCAAACTGTCCTTTGACGAAGCCAAGCTGGTTGAGAACGTACGCGCCTTTGTCGGTGCAGTGTCCAAAGCCAAGCCCGCAGGTTCCAAAGGGACATACATGAAAAAGATCGCGCTCAGCTCAACCATGGGCCCAGGCGTGACCGTTGAAGTGGACAACGCTGTCACCGAGTAACGCTCTGTTGCGCTTCGTTGAGAATGAGATGGCCTTCTGCATCCCGCAGGAGGCCATTTTTTTTCGGTGATTGACATTGCCTGCGGGGTCCGTGTTGGCTCGCCCTGCGATCACTGTGTATTGTCACCGGAGGAGAGAGAACCTGAGCCTCAAGCTGACCAGAGAGACGCTGACTTGGCTGGCAGCTGAAGGTCTGCGCATTCACGCGCCGCTTGGTATTGGCGCGCTGCGTATTCCCGAGGCACCGCACCCGCTTGAGCGGCATTCGAGCCATGCAGGTACGGGGGTCATGCCGCTGGGTGCATATAGCTATGCGCATTCCTTTGTGCGCGATGTAGCCCGCGTCGGGCGCTACTGTTCCATCGGCAGCAATCTGTCGACTTTCACCAATACGCATCCGCTAGATCGGACGTCGACCAGCCCGGTGTTCTACCAGCGGCGCAAGTACCGTGAATGGGGCGGCGATTTGGAGCAGGCGGACCATCTGGTCCCTTTCAAGACCGATGACGTCAAAACCATCATCGGCAACGATGTCTGGATCGGGGAGGGCGTGAAGCTGCGCGCGGGGATCACGATTGGCGATGGGGCTATCATTGCCGCAGATGCTTTGGTCACAAAAGACGTGGCTCCTTTCACGGTCGTGGGCGGGGTGCCGGCGCGTGTTATCCGGCAGCGGTTCGACGCGCCTTTGTCCGATGCGTTGCAGCAGACCGCCTGGTGGCGGTTTTCCGTCTCTGATCTGATCGGGTTTGACCCAGACAAACCGGTCAGGTTTGTCCGCGCGCTGGAAACGGCCCTCTCAAAAAACGCGATTGAACCATTTCCGGAAGACCGAATCTTGCTGCGGGATCTGCTCCGTAAGCAATGAAGGGGCGGGAGGTGCCATGGATCCCTCGGAGGTGCCCTGGGCGCGGTTTAATCCATTCTCGCCTTTTCAAGGAAGCTTTTGAAGTAATTCGGCTTTCTGACCTTGAACAGGGGATCGGGTGTGCGCCAGTCGGGCCTAAACGCTGCGCAGCCTCCCAAAATTTACCATCAGCCCGCCTGATTTTTGCTTTGGTTTGCTGCGATTTTTCTCTGGTTTCGAGTGATGTCTGAGAAATTTACTCGAACTCGCAGGAATCTATGCTAAACCGATTGAAAAGATAACCACAAGATAGAGGCTCGCAGTGAGTAAAGAGAACACACAAGACTACTGGAATAACTATTATAAGAATTCACCTGTAGGCGGCGTCCCGTCACAATTTTCAGTTTTTGCGCTGAGCGAGTTTGAAAACTACGATAAAGTCATTGATTTTGG
>JBFGFW010000461.1:0-2367 GCA_041579395.1 Sulfitobacter sp. | reverse complement strand
CTCACCCGGGGCGGACTGGGTGTAAAATGTGCCGGGAACGGGGGAAAGAACCTGTGTCATGTTGGTCTCCTGCTTGAGTGATGTGTTCAAAGGGTTTTCGCGACTTCGGCGGCGGTCGCGATGCGGATGCCTGCCTCTTGTAGGCCCGCACGGATGGCTTGTCCCATGACCAGCGCGCCGGGCGTGTCGGAATGAAAACAGATCGAGTCAAAGGGGATTTCGATGTCGTCGCCCTCGACAGTGGTGACCATGCCGGTCTTGCAGGCCTTGACGCACTTCTCGGCAATCTGTTGTGGATCGGGCCGTCCGACCTGCCTGGTAAAGACGATAGAGCCGGAATTGCCATATTCCCGGTCGGCGTAGAATTCGCGGATGACAGGGTGGCCCGCCCGCTTGGCGGCGGCGTAGGTCTTGGATACGCTCATGCAGAACAACAGGGCGTCGGGGCTGGTGGCCTGTAGCGTATCGACCAGCATCTGCGATAATTCCTCGTTCACGGCGGCTTCCATATAGAGGGCACCGTGAAGCTTTACGTGTTGTAAGGGCGCGCCGTGGCGGCGGCCAAATTCGCGGATCGCGCCGATCTGATAGACGATGTCATTGATCAGCTCCGCCGCGTCGGTCTTGATATTGCGCCGCCCGAAGCCCTGAAGATCTGCATAGCCCGGATGTGCGCCCAGCCCGACACCATGCGCTTGGGCCAATTTGACGACACGGTCCATTGAGTTGGGATCGCCCGCATGAAAGCCCGCAGCGATATTGGCGGAACTGATGATCTGCATGATCTCTTCGTCTGGCGCGTCGCCCAGCACCCACTGGCCAAATCCTTCGCCCATGTCACAATTTAGATCGACGGCCTCTTTCATGATCACACCCCTCCACTGGTCTGAACCCATGATGGCAGTTTGATACAAAATTGATATTTCTTTTTTTCATTGTTGCATTATCAGGAATTTAGATAATGATAGATGCGGCAGGTCAGAGGTGTAGTCGTTGAATTTCAAACACTTAAAGTATTTTGTTGCAACGGCAGAGACCGGGCAGGTCAGCCGCGCGGCGAAATTGCTCTCGATATCACAATCTGCGGTTACGGGGTCGGTTCGCGATCTTGAGACTCTTTTGGCCGTTACTCTGTTTCAGCGACGCGCTCAGGGCATGGAGTTGACAGAGGCAGGGCGGGAATTCCTGCCGGTGGCGCGGGACATTTTGGAAAAAGTCAACGCGGCCCACCAGATCCATCGCGGCACCTCCGACATTAGTGGCAGCTTGACCATCGCCGCGACCTATACCGTCCTCGGGTATTTCCTGCCCTTTCACTTGGGCCGTTTGGCCCAGCTTTATCCGCAGATCGACATTCGCATCGTCGAATTGAACCGGCAGAGTATTGAGGAACAACTGCTGCGCAGCCAGATCGACATGGCTGTAGCGCTGACGTCGAACATACACCGCGACGGGATTGAGACACTTACCTTACTTAGGTCCCCAAGGCGGCTCTGGGTCCCGGCGGGGCATCAATTTTGCGACGGCGGGGCAGTGTCGCTGCATAGCATTGCCAAGGAGCCTTACGTCATGCTGACCGTGGACGAAGCCGCTCACTCTACGATGAAATACTGGAACAGCAACAACGCACACCCCAGCGTTAAGTTGCGCACCTCGTCGGTGGAGGCAGTGCGCTCGCTGGTGGCAAACGGTCAGGGGGTCACGATCCTGTCGGATATGGTGTATCGACCTTGGTCGCTTGAAGGTCGGCGGATCGAAACAGTGTCGACGGATGTGGAAATACCGACGATGGACGTCGGGCTCGCACTTAATCGGTCCACAACGCTTACGCCCACCATACAGGCGCTGAAGTCATATTTCACCTCTGCTTTCCTATCCCCAAAGTTGCAGTTTTAGATGCGACAGCCTTGTGCCGACCAGAGACTTTACCCATAGAGTTGCGCCATGAATTCCCGAACCAACGCATCTGAGAATAGTGTGTCTGGGTTGACGAGCGCCCTGTTGTGATCGTCGGTCTGGGCCTGATCGCACCTTTCTTCATTTACATACTCGCCGGTGTTGTAGCCCAGCTCCTGCTGCGGCATGGGGCGGAACAACAGCGCTGGCTGGATGCTTTCATCTTCTACCTCGCTCTGCCTGCGCTTTTGTTCCAATCGGTGCGGGTGGTGCCGCCTGGGGCGGCCAGCCTGTTGGGTTTTCTGGTGGTGACAACCGCGATGACCGGGCTGATGTTTGTGATCGGCTGGCTGATCGGTCGCGGCAACAAGACGCAGGACCATCTGGCGGTCTTTGGCCTCGCGGCGAGCTATTCCAACATCGGTTATATGGGACCCGCGCTGACAGTTGCCGTGCTCGGCCCCGCGGCGG
>JBFGFW010000460.1:0-2370 GCA_041579395.1 Sulfitobacter sp. | reverse complement strand
CTGGTCGCCTCGGTCCGCACCTCTGCCGGAATCGCCTATCTGATTTCGCTGGTGTCGATGGCCGCGTTCTTGGTTCTGGTGCGGGTGATGAACTGGCCAGCACGCAAGGGTGCCTTCAATGTTTGGGTAAACTTGCCGCTGTTCGATCCCACGGCTGGCGGAGATGTGATTTACCGGCTGCAGCGTGATGCGCGCGTCAATATCGCGCTTGGCTTTCTGCTGCCCTTCCTGATCCCCGCAGTGGTCAAGGCTGCTTCTGATCTGCTAGACCCGATCACATTGCAGAACCCGCAAACCCAGATTTGGACAATCGCCGCATGGGCCTTTCTTCCTGCCAGCATCATCATGCGCGGCATTGCCATGGGCAAGATCGCCGACATGATCGAAGAAAAGCGCCGCCGCGCCTATGCCTCCGAAGACTTTGGGATGCAGCCTGCCTGATCCTTTGGTTGTGCCTGCTTCCTGCAGGTGCGGCCCAAGCCGATCCGGTGCGGATCGCCACCTATAATGCAGAGCTTTTCCGCGACGGCCCCGGCCTGTTGCTGCGCGACATCCTGAAGGGCGAAGACCCCCAAATCATTGCCGCGCAAAGGGTCATATCAGACAATGCCCCCGACATTCTGGTACTTCAAGGCGTGGACTACGATCTTGAGGGTGCGGCGTTGGGCGCATTGGCAGACGCTCTTGGCACCAGCAGCGTCACCTATCCTTACCGCTTTGCGCTGCCCCCCAATGCCGGACGGCAAAGCGGCGTCGATCTGGACGGTGACGATCAGCTTGGCGGCCCGCGCGATGCCCATGGGTATGGACGTTTCTTTGGCCAAGGCGCGATGGCGATCCTGTCCCGCTATCCAATCCTGACGGACGATGTGCAGGATTATACCGCGCTGCTGTGGCGCGATCTGCCAGACGCGCGCTTGCCAATGACAGCCGACGGTCCCTTCCCCTCCGCGTGGGCCCAGCAGGTGCAACGGCTGTCATCGCACGGGCATTGGGTGGTCCCGATCAGCCTGCCGGATCAAAGCACCCTGACGCTGATGACGTTTTATGCCACGCCCCCGGTTTTCGATGGCCCCGAAGACCGCAACGGCCTGCGCAACCACGATGAAATCCTGTTCTGGCCCGCCTACCTTGCCGGCGCTTTCGGCATGCCGCCAACGGACAGCTTCGTCATCGCCGGCGGTGCCAATCTGGACCCTGAAAAGGGCGATGGCATTAAATCCGCGATCCGGGCCCTTTTGGACCATCCCCTGTTGCAAGATCCCCTGCCCGGCAGGCCGACTGTGATTTTTGAGGGTTTGGGCCCCATGCGTGTGGATTACCTACTGCCGTCACGCGACTGGCAGGTGCGCAACGCCGGAATAGCAACCGACCCCGCCGCCAGCCGCCATGGCCTTGTCTGGGTCGATCTGGACCGCTAGCCGTTCTTGACGCTCATCCCTGCCCGCGTTACGCCGCTTGCGACATATCATGAAGGAGATTTCGCATGGCCAACCCCAAACTGCTTATCCTCGCCGGTGACGGCATCGGTCCCGAGGTGATGGGTCAGGTAGTCCGCATCATCGATTGGTACGGCGAAAAGCGCGACATGGCCTTTGACATCGAACATGATCTGGTCGGCGGCGCGGCATATGACAAGCACGGCACACCCCTGCACGACGATACGATGGCCAAGGCGCTGGCAGCGGACGCCGTGCTGTTGGGGGCCGTGGGTGGCCCCAAATACGACGTTCTGGATTTCAGTGTAAAGCCAGAGCGCGGGTTGCTGCGTCTGCGCAAGGAAATGGACCTGTTTTCGAACCTGCGCCCGGCCCAATGTTTTGACGCGCTGGCCGATTTCTCCTCGCTGAAGAAAGACATCGTTGCGGGTCTCGACATCATGATCGTGCGCGAACTGACCAGCGGAGTCTATTTCGGCGAACCGCGCGGGATCTTCAAGGAAGGCAACGAGCGCGTCGGCATCAACACCCAACGCTACACTGAATCCGAGATTGACCGTGTCGCGCGGTCCGCATTTGAACTGGCACGCCGCCGCAGCAACAAGGTCTGCTCGATGGAAAAGGCCAACGTGATGGAAAGCGGCATTCTGTGGCGCGAGGTTGTGCAGAAAGTGCATGACGAGCATTACCCCGATGTAGAGCTGACGCATATGTACGCCGACAACGGGGCCATGCAACTGGTCCGCGCGCCCAAGCAGTTTGACGTGATCGTCACCGATAACCTGTTCGGCGACATTCTGTCGGACTGTGCCGCAATGCTGACCGGGTCGCTGGGGATGCTGCCATCTGCGTCGCTAGGCGCACCCAACGCCGATGGCCGGCCCAAGGCGCTGTACGAGCCGGTGCACGGGTCCGCACCCGATATTGCCGG
>JBFGFW010000459.1:0-2380 GCA_041579395.1 Sulfitobacter sp. | reverse complement strand
GTTGATCAGAGAGCTGTTCGTCGATTAGAACCACTGAACTGGTCATGTAAAAGGCATTACAAACGAGTAATGCTCGCTTCATGCATGAGATATTCGAATTTAACTTATGCGAAGCCCTGTCCTAAATCCATTCTCAGCAGAGATGCTCCCGCCCCGCTTACTGGTGGTGGGTCACTTCTTAGGGAAAGGTTTCCCCAATGAACAAATATGTTAAACTCTCAGCGGTTTCCGTAATCGCACTGATGGCTGCCGCCCCAGTATTCGCACAACAGCGTGCGCTCGGAATTGAAACACTGAATGACCGGATCGACGACATCAACCGTGACGTTGCCACCGACATGGCACGCGGTTCCGATGCCGAGCGTTTTGGCCCCAACGGCGTTGCACAAGGCTGGCGCGGTTCGTTCGCTTTGTCCGCATCGGGCACAAGCGGCAACACCGACAACGGTGAAGTTTCCGGTGCCGGTCGCCTGACATATGGTGTTGGCAGCTGGAACCATCTGGTTGGTTTCGCAGTCGAATATGGCGAAGCAAACGGCCAGAAAAACGAAGAGAAGTTCTTTGGCACCTACGAAGGCAGCCGCTACTTCACACCTGAATTCTATATGTTTGGCCTGGCCCGTTACCAGTACGACGGTTACCTGACCGACAACAACAACAACCAGATCCCCGGTTCCGAAACCGACGCGTTCGTGGGCTTTGGTCCTGGATACCGTGCGATCAACACAGAAAACCACACATGGCGCGTTCAAGCGGGCCCCGGCGTGCGCTACTTCAAAGATGTGACCGGTGACTCTGAATCCGAAGTCGGTGCAATCGCATCTTCGCGTTACTACTATGCATTCAACGACATGGTTTCCTTCACGATGGACACTGACGTTGTCAGCTCCAAAGTGAACACCGTTGTATCGAACGACGCAGGCGTGAACTACAAGTTGTCCGACAACCTGTCGACACGCGTCAGCTACCGTACCGAGTACAACACCGATCCGGTTGGCGCGCTTAAGTCGACCGACAACACGCTGGGACTGTCTTTGGTTCTGGGCTTCTAAGCTAACTGTCAAAAGTCTTGGGCAGGCTTTAACCTCGTGCTGCCCGAGGCTGACAGATAAGGGAGATCGGTGCAAAGCCGGTCTCCCTTTTATTTTGTGTCAGTGGTTTCAGCGGTCGCTGGATCCGGTTTGCCGATTGCCCCCCGACGATCCGCCACCAAAGATATCGCGCAGCACCTGATCGATGATGCCAAGTGGATTTTGCGGCTGTCGGACGGGTGCAGGTCTGTAATCTTGTACCGGCGGGGCCTGAACGATGGCAGGGGCTGGTTGGATCATCGGCAGCGGTGTCAGCGGCAGCCCTTCGTGGACGCGGACCATGACCTCGTGCCAGATCTCGGTGGGCAAGCCACCGCCCGATACACCCGTAAGCGGCGTGTTGTCATCGTACCCCATCCACACGCCGGCAACGTAATCCGCCGAAAATCCGATGAACCACGCGTCGCGATTGGCCTGCGTGGTGCCGGTTTTTCCAGCCAGCTCGCGGCCTCCGAATTGGGCGCGACCGCCGGTACCTTCCGACACGACCTTTTCCATCATATAGACCAGCTGCAGTGCTGCATCTTCTTGAATGACCCGTTCCCCGATGCCACCCCCGGTGCCCATCAAAGGTGACGGATCGCCCTGCAGTGTCAGTTCAATCAGGCCATAAGGCTTGACCGATGATCCGCCATTCAGAATACCCGCATAGGCCCCTGTCATCTCAAGCAAAGTGCTTTCCGATGCGCCAAGCGCCAGGGCAGGCCCGGCCGCAAGATCGCTTTTGATCCCGAATTGCGTGGCAACCTCGCTGACGATATCCCGCCCAACGCTTTCCGACACCTTGACCGCCGGGATGTTCAGCGAATCCTTCAAAGCCGTGGTCAGCGTCACTGGCCCCCGAAAGCTGTTGGTATAGTTTTTGGGGCACCATTGGCCAGATCCGGGAATGTTCAGGCAATACGGCGCATCGTCGATCAGATCGTTGGGCGAATATCCCAGATCAAGTGCAGCGGCATAGATGAACGGCTTGAACGACGATCCGGTCTGACGCATCGCTTGCGTCGCGCGGTTGAACGCCCCGGCAACCTTGGTTTTGCGCCCGCCCACCATGCCACGCACGGCACCGTCTGCCGACATGACAACGACAGCCGCCTGCGCCTTGGAACCGGCGCGGACCTTGTTGTCAAAGACCCATTTCAGGCCATCTTCGGCCGCGCGTTGGATGCGTTGATCGAGGGTGGTCTTGATGATGACGTCTTCGGTCGTGTTGCGGGTGAAGAATTCCGGCCCCGATGACATCACCCAATCGGCAAAGTACCCCCCCGCTTCGGCCTCGGCCGCCTCGG
>JBFGFW010000458.1:0-2389 GCA_041579395.1 Sulfitobacter sp. | reverse complement strand
CCGGGCCAATGGGCGAGGGCCAAGCCTTCCTTCAGGCAGCAACGGACGTCAAGAACATCTGGATACCCTACGGAGAGTAGTCCAACCGCCCCCTGCATTCTCTGGCTGAAAAATATCCTCGCCGAAGGCACGCCGGACCCCGCAGGGTCCGGCAAAACATCATGTGGCGCGTCAGCGCCTCAATTTTCAAACAGATCAGTTGGCCGCAGTCGTCTGAACCCCTTCCGGCTGACCGACAACCACAAACGCGAGACCCTCAGGGTCCAGCAAGTCGGCCGCGACCCGCTTCACGTCACTCAGTGTAACCGCATCGACCTTGTCATTCCGGGTCGCGATATAGTCGATCGGCAGATCAAGCATCTGCATGCCAACCAGAATACCGGCGATGGTCTGGTTGCCGTCGAACCGCAGCGGATAGGATCCGGTAATATAGGTCTTGGCATCTTCCAGCTCGCGCTGTGTCACCCCGTCGGCGGCCATCTTGGCCCACTCGTCGCGGATCACGTCAATGGCGTCCGCGATGCGGTCATTGGCAGAACTGACGGACCCCTGATAGGTCTCGGCCAGATCCATCGGCACCAGATAGGAATAGACGCCATAGGTCAGTCCGCGTTTTTCGCGCACCTCATCCATCAGGCGGCTTTCAAACGATCCGCCCCCCAGAACCTGATTCATCACGGTTGCCGCAAAAAAATCGTCGTCTTTCTGCGAGATGCCCTTTTGTGCAAAGACCGCGACCGATTGCGGTGTCGGGAAATCAACCACCGTCACGCCAGATGGAACAGTCACATCGGCCCGCGGCGGCATCGGGGCCCCGGTCTTTGGCAAGTCACCCAGCAAATTGTCCATCAACAGGCCCAAGGCCTCGGGCGTGATATCCCCGACCGCGCCGATATAGATCCGGTCCTGTGCCAGCACCATCTCGTGGGCTGCGATCAGATCATCGCGCGTCAGTGCCGTCACGCTTGCTTCGGTCCCGTTCAGCGACGTGGCATAGGGGTGATCCCCGTACAAAAGCCCATCAAGGGTCTTGCGGGCGATGTCATTGGGGTCTTTCTCGCTGGACCGGATGCCAGACAAGACCTGCCCGCGCACCCGCTCGATGGCGTCCTCATCAAACCGGGGGGTCTGCAAAGCCTCTTTCAGCAATGCCACCGACGCGTCCTGATTTTCGGTCAGAAACCGCGCCGACACAGACAGCGCATCGTCGTCAACGCCGAACCGAAAGCTCGACGCAAGTCCCTCGGCTGCGCGGGCAAATTCACGCGCGTCCAGATCACCCGATCCTTCTTCCAGCAGGCCGGTCATCAGATTGATGGCACCGCGCTTGCCCGGCGCGTCCAAAGACGCACCGCCGCGAAAACGGATGTCCAACGCGACGAACGGTATGGAGTGTTCCTCGACCAGCCAGGCCTTCAACCCGCCCGGCGACGTGACTTCCTGAATGTTGACTTCGGCCCGCGCGGGAAACGCGGCCAGAACTGTCAGCAGCAGTGCATATATCAGCTTCATTGGGTCACCTCTTCGCGCAGCAGCCAGCCCGTCACGGACGCTTTGCGGTTAAACACGTCGCGCGCGGCCTGCATGATGTCGTCCGCGGTCACGGCTTCCAGCACATCAGGCCAATCCTGCACGTCCTGCACCGTCAGACCAATCGCCAGCGCGCTGCCATAGCGGTTGGCGACGCTGTCGGCCGCGTCACGGGCATAAATCTGTTCGGCACGAATCTGCAGTTTGATCCGGTCAAGCTGTTCAGGGTCAACGCCGTCCTTCATGAAGCTGACAATTGCGGCATCCATGGCATCTTCGGCGTCCTGCAGGCTGACGCCGGGCTGCGGCACGACGACCAGATTAAACGTTGTGTCATCCAGCGTGAGCCCGGTGTAAAATGCGGCCGTATATGTCGCGACGGGCGCATCGAACTGCAGTTTTTCGGCCAGATAGGACGTTGTCCCGCCCCCCAGAATTTCCGCCAGCATGGTCAAGGCCGCTGCAGTTTTCTGGTCACCGGGGTCACGTTCCTGCGCCAGATAGGACCGGCTCACGTATTCCTGCGCCACCCTGTCATCGCGGAAAATCATCCGACGGTCGGCGGTCTGCGGCGGCTCCTGGGTGCGTATGCGTTCGGGCAAATCAAGGTTTGCCGGGATCGCACCATAGTATTTTTCGGCCAGGGCGCGTACTTCGTCCGGCTTCACATCCCCTGACACTACCAAGATCGCGTTGTTTGGAGAGTAATATAGCCCATAGAAATCCAGCGCATCTTGCAGATCAAGTTCGCGCATCTCGTGCATCCAGCCGATCACCGGCGTACCATAACGGTGGTTCAGGTATTGTGCGGCACTTAGCTGTTCACGAAACAGCGCAGACGGGTCATTCTCGGTGCGCT
>JBFGFW010000457.1:0-2395 GCA_041579395.1 Sulfitobacter sp. | reverse complement strand
GGGAAATCCCCCGGCGTTTTTTTGTCGCTGATGGGATGATCCGCTCAGCCGCCCTGGCGTGTCGCGGTCAGGAAAATGTCGATTTTGACGTCGAATGCCAGTGTGCCAGTGTCGGTCACACCCATGCCCACACCGAAATCCCTACGATCCAAGGTCACAGAACCGCGCATCTGTGCCTGATCACCGCTGATCGTCATGGCGAAAGGCAGGGAAACCGGTACGATCGTATCCTTAACCGTCAGCGTGCCGTCTGCCACAAAGCTGTCCGACGCGACCGAGAGGTCGGCTTTGAACGTCGCGGTGGGGTAGTCATTTGCGTTGAAGAAATCAGACCCCATCGCCTGATCGGTGACGGACCCCAGCGTCAGGGATGGAATCGCGACGATGGTCGTCACTTCGCCCGCTTTTCCGGTATCGATCTGATCATCGAACGAAATTGACGCGGTCCAGTCCGCAAAGCTCCCGTCGACGGGGGTGCCGAACTGCGTCACCGTCAGGCCGATGGTACCGTCCTGAACCTGCCACTGCGATGTGACCTGCCTTAGCGGGGGTGCTTCCGCGGCTTGAGTTTGGCCTTCGCCCCCCAGCAGGCCAAGTGCCAGCCCAAGGATCACCGCAAGCACCCAGATCGCCACGGCGGCGACCACGGGCATCCGGCTGTGACGTTTTGCCGGAACCGGGCCGATTGCCGGTTCCCCCGGCAGCATCCGCCGCAATGTCGAATCGCCATCGATGAAGTGATGCTTGAGTGCGCCAAGTATATGCAGGATTACCGCGCCGATCAGCACCTTGCCCGCGATTTCGTGCAGCGCCCCAAAGGCATGTTCAACGTCGGTGTTCTTGGGGATGAACGGCAGGTTTTGCCCGAAGAGCCACCAGATCGGGGCGAAACCCGATGCCGCAGCGTGGCTGATCCAACCGGCCAGCGGCACGATAATCAACGACGCATACAAAACCCAGTGGATGGTCTCTGCCAGCAGGCTTTCGGCTTTGCGATCGGCATTCAGCAGGCCGGGCTTGGGCTGGCTGAAGGCCCAGAAAATCCGTAACAGAGCGACGAAAAACACGGTTATGCCCAATGTCTTGTGCAGCGAGAAGAACCAAGCCTTTTCAGTCAGTTGCGCCTGTGTTTCAAAGGGCAGGTCACTGGCGTAAAAACCAAGGCCGATCAGGGTCGCGATCAGCAGGGCTGTCAGCCAATGAAAGAATTTTGTCACACCGCCGTAGCGCAGTGCAGTGTTGTTGATCGCCATCGGAATGCTCCTGAGTTTCTGGCGTGGAACCTAATGCAATCAGAAGCAGCGGCAATTGCAGAAAAGCGCACAGCTTTCCTGCAGACTTGTTTGCGCGGAGCCCACGCGGTAAAGCCGTTGAAACGATAATTCGGGGGAACATAATGAGTATTGCATTCGTCTATCCGGGCCAGGGCGCACAGACCATCGGCATGGGGCGTGATCTGGCAGACGCCTATCCGGCAGCTAGGGCCGTCTTTGACGAGGTCGATGACGCCTTGGGCGAAAAGCTGTCCGCGCTGATCTGGGAAGGCGACACCGAAGCGCTGACCCTGACTGAAAATGCCCAACCCGCGTTGATGGCAACGTCCCTTGCGGCGATGGCCGCCCTGAAGGCCGAAGGCATCACGGTGGACAAGGCCGCCTTTGTCGCGGGGCATTCCTTGGGCGAATATGCAGCGCTTTGCGCGGCGGGGACGTTTTCGCTGGCCGATACTGCGCGGCTTTTGCGTATTCGCGGTCGCGCCATGCAGGCCGCTGTGCCGGTGGGACAGGGTGCGATGGCGGCGCTGTTGGGTCTTAGCTTTGAGCAGGCCGAACAAGTGGCCGCCGATGCCGCGAAGGGCGACGTGTGTCAGGTCGCCAATCAGAACGATCCGGCGCAAAACGTGGTGTCCGGCAGCAAGGCCGCAGTCGAGCGCGCGCTGGATCTGGCCAAGGTCGCAGGAGCGAAGCGCGCCATTCTGTTGCCCGTGTCCGCGCCGTTTCACTGTGCATTGATGGCCCCGGCGGCGCAGGAAATGGCAAGCGCGTTGGCGGACGTTACCATGCACGCGCCAACGGTGCCGGTGGTGGCCAACGTGGTCGCACGTGCCGTCAGCGATCCTGACGAGATCCGCAAGCTGCTGATCGAACAGGTCACCGGTCAGGTGCGTTGGATGGCGTCGGTCGAATGGATGGCTGCGCAGGGCGTGACCGAGATTTGGGAGATTGGCGCGGGCAAGGCGTTGTCTGGCATGATCCGCCGGATCAACAAGGACATTGCCACGGTCAATGTCGGCACCGCGGCTGATGCTGCCGCAGTAAATTCGGCGCAAGCTTGAGAAGAAGGAAGAATAGATGTTTGATCTGACAGGAAAAAACGCGCTTGTGACAGGAGCTTC
>JBFGFW010000456.1:0-2399 GCA_041579395.1 Sulfitobacter sp. | reverse complement strand
GCCTGAGCCGGAACCAACATCGCGATGCCGCGCGCCTGCCCCAGCTTCAATGTGCCCGCGCCGTCCTTGTTGACAAAGGTCTGTTCGACAGCGGCCGCCTGCGGCCGGTAGGTGGCCATGATCCGTGTCAACTGGGCATGCAGCGACAAAAGCCGCGCGCCCAGATCGGGCCCTTCGGAGATACAGACGCCGTTCGCCACATGGCTCAGCCGACTCCCGGCGACATCAATGATGCCCCAACCCATGTTGCGCAGCCCCGGATCAATACCGATTACCCGTATCATTTGCCTCATTACCTCAATATTTTTGTTTTTTTGACGAATAGCACGAAACACGAACATCCACCAAGTCTTTTGCGCCTTGCCTTGGAAATGTCACATTTCGATCCAAGCATCGCATGAATGCTCTGAATGCGGCGTCTTATGCTGGGCAAGCGGCAGATTGGGCTGCCCCAGAATTGCCTTATTTCATGGGTGAAAATGCCGAAATGCTGCTATGCAGAAAACGCAGACCACACATGCAAGTCTGGGTGTTGCGGTCGGTTTTCCAACTGCCTAGTTCCTGAGCACACGGCCGGATATCCCGGCCATTTTTGCAAGGATGGCTCCCATGGCTATTTACTACTCAACACCGACAACCTACGCCACCGCGTCTGCCGTGAACCGCGTCGTATCCTTTCTGGGCGATGTCGTCGGACAGGTCGTTTCCTGGAACGATGCCCGCGTGACACGCAATGCTCTTTCCGCACTCACAGATCGTGAGCTTGACGATATTGGTCTTGTACGCGGCGATATCGACACCGTCGCCTTCAGCCATTTCATCCGTTAGTTCGCGATGAATGACCCGCGCCCGCCGGGCGATATTTCAAAAAAATAGCCACGCTAACCGCTATGGTCAGCGTGGCTTTCGTCATGAAAAGGCATACCTCAAATACAAATCAGTCGCGGAAGATAGGTCCGACTTTATTTGCAATGGCCATGGTCATCGGGTCTAAGCCCAACGCCCAACCGCCTGCCCGTTCTACCATCGTGCCGTTGTCCAAAGCGCTCAGCCGGATCTGATAAGCCCCAGGGCCGATCGACGACAAAACGAACGCCTTAAAACAAAAAAACATCACGGCGATGACGAAAAACGCCTTGAACGGGAAACCCTTGTGTCGGCGGATGGGCCTCGCAACAATCAAGCCATCGTTGCGCAACGTTGTGTAATAGCCATTCGCCATCAGGGCATTCTTGCGATTCAGTAGTTTTACGCGTCTTCCAAAATGTTGATATGTCTCAACCATGGCAGCCTCGAATTGCTTAAGGCCCCCACCTCTTGCAACACCAAGATACTCTGAAAATACGACATTTTCAACACTTTTGAGCACAATTGAGGCTTAAACCGGGCAGGGATTAGGGTTTTTTCTGGACTGACAGGGTGGTCCAGTCTCCAATCACCTCTTGATTCAGCAGATTGATGCCAGACTGTGCATAAACGGCAATAACATCGTCCGCTTGCTCATTCAGGATGCCCGAGAGAATCGCTCGTCCACCAGATGCAAGCGCATTGGCCATGTCTGGGGCCAGGGCGACCAGCGGCCCTTTCAGGATATTGGCAAAGATCAGATCGAATGGTGCGCGGCTTGCCAGTTCGGGGTGGTCAAAGCCGGCCGCCTCGACGCAGATGACCCGATCTGTCAGATCATTTGCCGCAGCATTTGCCCGCGCAACATCCACCGCAACCTCGTCAATGTCGCTGGCCAGCACCGGATTCGGCCAGATCCGCGCCGCAGCCATGGCCAGAACCGCAGTACCGCAACCGATATCGGCCACGTTGCGCCCCACGAAACCCTCGTTCGCGATCCGGTCCAACGCGCGCAGACAGCCCAAGGTGGTACCATGATGCCCGGTACCAAAGGCCATCGCCGCCTCGATCAGCAACGGTTCGCAATCGTCGGGCATCTTGTCGGCGTCATGGCTGCCATAGACAAAGAACCGCCCCGCCGCGACCGGGGACAGTTCGCGCCGCACATGGGCGACCCAGTCGGTCTCTGGCAGTTCCGACACGACAAAATCCTTCGCCCCAAAGGATGCGGCCAATACGGCAAGCGCCGCAGCGTCGGGGGACTCTTCAAAATAGCCGCCCACTTCCCACAGGCCCGACCCGTCTTCCACCTCGAACACGCCGACGCCGGTCGGTTCGGGGATCAGACGCTCCATCGCGTCACCCAATGCATAGGCAGGCTTGCGTCCCGCAAGGGTGGTCAGGGCTGTGAACGTGGGCATGGCCGTCTCCGAATGGTTGGTTGCCTTCGCCTAGGCCCGCGATCGGGCCAGGTCAAGACTGGCTATTCAGCCGCAGCAGGCAGGCGGGCGGCAAAGATCGTCTCGTTTCCCGGTGTCGGGTGGCGCGGGATC
>JBFGFW010000455.1:0-2400 GCA_041579395.1 Sulfitobacter sp. | reverse complement strand
CTCCGTCGGCGTGCTGCATACCGGTCAGCCCTACAGGGGCCAGAGCGACGGGCATGGCCACATCCTGACCGATCATCTGGGTCTTGGTGCTGCGCCCGCTCATGTCTACCGCCACCCGCTGGCGCAGGCGGATCTTTTCAAAGTCGTTGGAATTCTCGCGGAAGGTCTGTTCCGTCCAGCTTCCTGATTCGGCGTAATCGTAGAACATCCGGGGCACGCGGCGTTCGTGAAGGCGCTTGAGGTCTTCAATGTTCGTGATCACGGGCATGACGGCACATCCTATGTATTGGTCAATTGACCTAACCAATTAGCCATCCGGAAAGCAATTGCTTTGCAGGCAAATTCAGTATGGCTGCTGCTATAGGCCTAAACCCGGTGCGCGCCGTCCGAAAGAGTTTTGACGAACGCCAGCACCTCGGCCACGGGCAACCCCTTGGCAATCTTTGACACGATTGCCGATCCGACCACGACACCGTCCGCCACAGCGGCAATTGCCTGCGATTTTTCAGGCGTGTTAACGCCAAATCCAACGATCACCGGCAACCCGCTCGCGTTTTTGATGCGCGCCACTTCGGGGGCCACATCGCCGGCGTCGGCTTCGGCAGCGCCCGTGATCCCGGTAATCGACACGTAATAGACAAAGCCCGACGTATTCTGGACCACCCTTGGCAGGCGCTTGTCGTCGGTCGTGGGCGTCGCCAGCCGAATGAAGTTCAGCCCGGCGGCTTGGGCGGGGATGCACAGTTCACTGTCTTCTTCAGGCGGCAGGTCCACGACGATCAGCCCGTCAATGCCAGCTTTTTGCGCAGCTTCCAAGAACGCGTCGACGCCCATGGAATAGATCGGGTTGTAATATCCCATCAACACAATTGGCGTCGTGTCATCTTGTTCGCGGAAGGCGGCGGCAAGCGCCAGCGTGCGCTTCAAAGTCATCCCGCTTTCAAGGGCGCGCTGACCTGCCAGCTGGATCGCTGGGCCATCGGCCATCGGATCGGTAAACGGCAAACCAAGTTCGATGATATCGACACCCGCGCCCGGCATCCCGCGCACAATCTCCAATGACGTGTCGAAATTCGGATCGCCCGCCATGACATAGGCAACAAAGGCCTTCTTGTTCTGCGATTTAAGCTCTGCGAATTTGGCGTCGATACGGGTCATGGGGCCTGCCTTCTAAGGTGATGTCGTTGCAATGCCGAATATGTCGGCGGAAATCAATCCGGCACGCTGCCGTAATGCACCGGAATTTTTCAAAAATTCCGGGCCGGAAAATTTGAATTTTCCGCGCCCGCCGACGGCAAAGCCCTTTTATTTGCAAACAAAGAGCCTAACTTAATCTCATGAATTATGTACTCGCGCTTTTGCTGCCCCCGCTTTCGATCCTGCTGACAGGCCGGATTTTCACGGCAATCCTTGTGTTTATCATCTGGATACCCGCGATCATCTTTTCCGGTGGTCTGACCCATCCGATGTTCATCCTGTTGGCCTGGATCCTGATCTATCAGTCGCGCGAAGATCGTCGCCAGCGCTAAGACTTGCGCAAACCCCGGCAAAACCATAGGACAGCGCCAACTTACAAAGGATGCATGTCATGGGTTTTAAAATGGGTATCGTGGGTCTGCCAAATGTTGGCAAGTCAACGCTTTTCAATGCGCTGACCCGAACGGCTGCGGCGCAGGCTGCGAATTTCCCGTTTTGCACGATTGAACCCAACGTCGGCGAAGTCGCTGTGCCTGATGCGCGGTTGGACAAGCTGGCTGCCATCGCCGGGTCCAAGCAGATCATCCCGACACGTATGACTTTCGTCGATATCGCCGGTCTGGTCAAAGGTGCCTCCAAGGGCGAGGGGCTTGGAAACCAGTTTCTGGCCAACATCCGCGAAACCGATGCCATCGCCCATGTGCTGCGGTGTTTTGAAGACGGCGATGTGACCCATGTCGAAGGGCGCGTCGACCCGGTGGCGGATGCCGATACGATCGAGACGGAGCTGATGCTGGCCGACATCGAGAGCCTTGAGAAGCGCCTGCAAAACATCATCCGCCGTGTGCGCGGTGGTGACAAGGAGGCCGTCCAGCAAGAGCGCTTGATGCGCGCCGCTCTTGAGGCACTCGAGGCAGGACGCCCCGCCCGCACCGTCGCCGTGGACGAGGATGACCGCAAGGCGTGGCGTATGTTGCAGATGCTGACCTCCAAGCCGGTTCTTTATGTATGTAACGTCGGCGAATCCGACGCCGCAACTGGCAACACGCTCTCCGAAAAGGTCGCTGAAATGGCCGCAGCGCAGGGCAACTCCCATGTCGTGATTTCGGCCCAGATCGAAGAAGAAATCAGCCAGCTTGACCGCGACGAAGCCGAGATGTTTCTGGAAGAAATGGGCTTGAGCGAAGCGGGGCTGGATAGATT
>JBFGFW010000454.1:0-2408 GCA_041579395.1 Sulfitobacter sp. | reverse complement strand
GTTTGGTCAACCCGACTGGGACCACACCAAGCTTTTCATGTTGTTCGGCGTCGCCGAAGATCACGACAGCAACCCGATCAAGATGGGGATCGGCAAGCTCAAGGCTCGCGGCGCGCGGGTCATCGGGGTGAACCCGATCCGCACCGGGTACAATGCCGTCGCCGACGATTGGGTGGGAATCACGCCGGGCACCGATGGCTTGTTCATCCTGTCGATGATCCACTGCCTGATGAAAGCCGGGCGGATGGATCTTGATTATCTTGCGCGGTTCACCGATGCGCCGGTGCTGGTCAATGACGATGCAGCATCGCCAGATTTTGGTCTGCAGTTCCGCGATGCGGACGGCAAGCAACTTGTGATCTGCCGAAATACGGGCCGGCTGACGGCCTTTGACGCCCCCGGTGTGCGCCCTGATCTGTCGGCCACCCACACGGTTGACGGCATCACGCACCGCCCGGTGTTTCACCACATGGCCGACAAATACCTTGGCGATGAATACGCCCCCGACGCGGTGGCCGACCGCTGCGGCATTCCAGCTGGCCGCATCCGCGCCATCGCCTCTGAAATTGCGCGCGTCGCGTTTGATGAAGCGTTCGAGCTTGACCACGAATGGACGGATTTCCGGGGCGAGGTTCACAAGACCATGACCGGTCGTCCAGTATCGTTTCACGCGATGCGCGGCATCTCGGCCCATGCCAACGGGTTTCAAACCTGCCGCGCGCTGCATGTGTTGCAGATCATCCTTGGCACGGTCGAGGTTCCCGGCGGGTTTCGCTTCAAGCCGCCTTATCCCAAGCCCGCCACCGCGCACCCCAAACCGCATTGCGGCGTGACCCCCGGTGCGCCGCTGGACGGCCCCCATCTGGGGTTTGTCCAAGGTCCCGCCGATCTGGCGCTCAGGCCCGACGGCAGCCCCGCGCGCATCGACAAGGCGTTCACCTGGGAAAACCCCATGAGCGCGCATGGCCTGATGCATATGGTGATCTCGAACGCCCATGCCGGTGATCCCTACAAGATCGACACGCTGTTCATGTACATGGCCAACATGTCGTGGAATTCGTCGATGAACACCGGCGGCGTGATGAAGATGCTGACCGACAAGGATGCCAACGGCGATTACGTGATCCCGCGGATCATCTATTCAGACGCCTACTCCTCCGAAATGGTGGCGTTTGCCGATCTGATCCTGCCCGACACCACCTATCTGGAACGGCACGATTGCATCAGCCTGCTTGACCGACCGATCTGCGAAGCAGATGCTGCTGCCGATGCCATCCGCTGGCCCGTGGTCGAACCAGACCGCGATGTGCGCGGCTTTCAATCGGTGCTGTGCGACCTTGGGGCGCGGTTGAAACTGCCCGCATTCACCAACGAAGACGGCAGTCAGAAATACGCCGACTACGCCGATTACATCGTCAGCCACGAACGCCGCCCCGGTGTCGGCCCCCTTGCAGGGTTTCGCGGCCCTGACGGGACTCAAAAAGGCCGCGGCGCGCCGAACCCCGGCCAGCTGAATCGCTATATTGAAAACGGCGGCTTCTTTGTCGACCATATTCCGGCGGGGGCACATTATTACAAACCCTGGAACGCGGCTTATCAGGATTGGGCCGTCAAGATCGGTCTTTTCGACGCGCCGCAGCCCTATTTGTTTTCGCTTTATGTCGAACCGCTGCGCCGCTTTCAACTTGCTGCCGAAGGCCTTGGCGACCGGCAACCGCCCGATCATCTGCGCGACCGCATCAAACAGACGATGTCGCCGCTGCCGATCTGGTATGAACCAGATCAGCAGGGCAAAGACGGATATGCGATAACGGCGCTGACCCAGCGGCCAATGGCGATGTATCACAGCTGGGGCAGCCAGAACGCGTGGCTGCGTCAGATCCATGGGCACAACCCACTCTATCTGCCGACCAGACTGATGCGCGCACACGATCTCAAAGACGGGGACTGGGCACGGGTCACATCGCCGCACGGCGACATCACCGTTCCGGTGATGGAGATGGCTGCCCTGAACAACAACACCGTCTGGACCTGGAACGCCATCGGTAAACGCAAAGGCGCTTGGGCGCTGGACACCGATGCGCCCGAGACGACCAAAGGCTTCCTGCTGAACCATCTGATCCACGAACTTCTGCCGCCAAAGGGCGACGGTTTGCGATGGGCAAACTCCGATCCGATCACCGGACAGGCCGCCTGGTTCGACCTCAAGGTCAAGATCGAAAAGACCCCCGCCCCGACAGAATCCAAACCCGGCATTCGGGCACAAATTTCGCCCGTCCCGGACGCCCCTGCAAACCTCGCCTGGAAAATCAGCACATGACCGCCTATTCTCTGGCTCATCAATATCCCGGGGGTCTGGGGGCTGGCCCCCAGCCCGCACCTTGCAAGATCGGAAGAGCGTCGTGTAG
>JBFGFW010000453.1:0-2416 GCA_041579395.1 Sulfitobacter sp. | reverse complement strand
GGCCCCGTCTGACCATGTGATCCCCGACACCGCCGCCTTTGCCGCCACCGTGCAGGCCGCCGTGCCGCGCGCGCAGGCGGGCGATCTGGTGACGTTTGGCATCACGCCGACGCGGGCCGAGACCGGCTATGGCTACCTCGAGTTGGCGCAGGATGCCGATGCAGGGGCCACGACCCCGCAGACCCTGGCCCGGTTTGTCGAAAAGCCCGATGCCGCCCGCGCCACCGACATGCTGGCGGCGGGCAACTTCCTGTGGAACGCGGGGATATTCCTGTTCACGGCCCAGGCCATCATCGACGCCTACACGGCCCACGCGCCGCGGATGATCGACGCGGTCACCGCATCCCTGACCGGTGCAGATGCCGATCTGGGGTTCACCCGCCTGAACGCCGCCGCCTGGGCCAAGGCCGATGACATCTCGATCGACTATGCGATCATGGAAAAGGCCCGCAACCTGGCGGTGATGCCCTTTGGCGCGGGCTGGTCGGATCTGGGCGGCTGGGATGCCGTGTGGCTTGAAACCGGTCCCGACGCCCAAGGCAACGTATGCTCTGACAACGCCACCGCAATCGATTGTACCGACACGCTGTTGCGGTCTGAAACCGACGGCTTGCAACTGGTCGGCATCGGGCTGGACAACATCGTCGCCATCGCCATGGGCGACGCAGTGCTGGTCGCCGACAAATCCCAGGCGCAGCGGGTGAAAGAGGCGGTTGATGCGCTCAAGGCCAAAGGGTCAAGCCAGGCCGTCCAGCTGCCGCGCGACTATCGCCCCTGGGGCTGGTACGAAAGCCTGGTCATCGGCGGCCGCTTTCAGGTCAAGCGCATCGTGGTCAACCCCGGCGCGGCGCTGAGCCTGCAAAGCCATCACCACCGCTCGGAACACTGGATCGTCGTCGAGGGCACCGCCAAGGTCACCGTCGATGACATGGTCAAACTGGTCGGCGAAAACCAGTCCGTCTACATCCCCCTCGGGGCCGTCCACCGCATGGAAAACCCCGGCAAGGTCCCCATGGTCCTGATCGAGGTCCAGACCGGCAGCTACTTCGGCGAGGACGATATTATCCGGTATGAGGATGTGTACGCGCGGAAGTGAGCAGTAGGAGCGCCTTGCGCCACGCCAGTAGAATGGGACCCCGACCATGAGCCGCACCGCCGCGCTGGATCACGCAACAGACCTGTGCGCACGCGGACAGATGATCGCAGATCTGGCCCGCCTTGTGAGCTATCAAACGGAAAGCCAGACCGCCGCGCAACGTCCGCAATTGGCGCGCTACCTGCAAGACGCGATCCAGCCGCGCCTGACCGCGATGGGGTTTGACTGCGAAATCCACGACAACCCCGATCCGTCCGGTGGGCCGCTGCTGACCGGTCTGCGCATCGAAGACCCCGCCCTGAGCACCGTGCTGACCTATGGGCATGGCGACGTCACACGGGCGCAGACGGACCAGTGGCGCGCGGGTTTGTCACCTTTTGAGCTGACCCAAGAAGACGACCGGCTTTACGGGCGGGGCACGGCGGATAACAAAGTGCAGCATCTGATCAATTTCACAGCACTTGAAACCGTGCTGGCGGTGCGCGGCAATCTGGGGTTCAACATCAAAATCGTGTTCGAGATGAGCGAGGAAATCGGATCACCCGGGCTGGCGCAGTTCATGCGCGCCAACCGCGACAGACTTGCCGCCGACGTCTTGATTGCATCAGACGGGCCGCGCCTGCGCCCTGACAGGCCCACGATGTTCATGGGTGCACGCGGTGCCATGAGCTTTGATCTGGTTGCCGATCTGCGGGAGGGCGCGCACCATTCCGGCAACTGGGGCGGGTTGCTGACCGATCCGGCGATGCTGCTGGCCCATGCCTTGACCACCATCACCGATGCGCGGGGGCAGTTGTTGATCCCCGAATGGCGTCCCGACAGCCTGACACCGACAGTGCGCGATGCCCTGCGAGACCTGCCGATTACCCAAGGGAGTACCCCACCCGTGGACGAAGACTGGGGCGAGGCATCCCTGACCCCGGCAGAGCGCGCCTATGGTTGGAATTCTTTCGCGGTTCTGGCGATGACCAGCGGCGTGCCTGATGCGCCGGTAAACGCCATCTCGGCCCATGCGCGCACCACTTGCCAATTGCGTTATGTCGTGGGCACGGAGCCCGATGCGCTGTTGCCCGCGCTGCGCCGCCATCTGGATGCACATGGTTTGGAAAAAGTCGCGATCGTGCCGCATGACGGTGCGTTTCCCGCGACGCGGCTGGACCCCGGCCACCCATGGGTCACCTATGTTCAGGCGTCTTTGGTCAAAACAACGGGCCTCGCCCCGCATGTCCTGCCAAATCTGGCAGGGTCGCTGCCCAATGAGTGTTTTGCCGATATCATGGGATTGCCGACGGTGTGGATTCCGCACAGCTATCTGGGATG
>JBFGFW010000452.1:0-2437 GCA_041579395.1 Sulfitobacter sp. | reverse complement strand
GGGGTGGCTTGTCCCCGCCCGGGGAGGCGGCCGGGGACAGGTCGTGCAAAGTGCACGGCCTAGGACAGGACAACACGAGAGGGCAACTCTATGACCCGCGAGCGCCTTTCCCTTTACGACACCACCTTGCGCGACGGGCAGCAAACCCAAGGCGTGCAATTCTCGACCGCCGAGAAGATCACCATTGCGCAGGCGCTGGACGATCTTGGCGTGGACTATATCGAGGGCGGGTGGCCGGGCGCGAACCCGACGGACAACGCTTTTTTCGAAGCGGCACCCCAGACCCGCGCCAAGATGACCGCATTCGGGATGACCAAGCGGGCCGGATTCTCGGCAGAGAACGACGACGTGCTGGCCGCCGTGATGAACGCAAAGACGAAGACCGTTTGTCTGGTTGGCAAGGCCCATGATTTCCACGTGACCGCGGCCCTTGGCATCACGCTTGACGAAAATACCGACAACATTGCCCGCTCCATTGCGCATCTGGTGGCGCAAGGCCGCGAAGCGCTGTTTGACGCGGAGCATTTTTTTGACGGCTACCGTGCCAACCCCGATTATGCGC
Source organism: Sulfitobacter sp. (assembly GCA_041579395.1). Taxonomy (GTDB): domain Bacteria; phylum Pseudomonadota; class Alphaproteobacteria; order Rhodobacterales; family Rhodobacteraceae; genus Sulfitobacter. Next base: position 1,875 of record JBFGFW010000452.1, on the reverse strand, counting down.
TGCAAACGATCAAGGCCGCCTATGACGCAGGGGCGCGCTGGATCGTGCTGTGTGACACCAACGGCGGCACGTTGCCGGCAGAGGTGGGGCGTATGACCGCCGCCGTAATTACGGCCGGTATTCCCGGCAGCCATCTGGGCATTCACACCCATAATGATACCGAAAACGCGGTTGCCTGTTCGCTGGCCGCAGTTGATGCTGGCGCGCGGCAGATCCAAGGCACGCTGAACGGCTTGGGCGAGCGGTGCGGCAACGCCAACCTGACCACGATCATCCCGACCCTGCTGCTGAAAGAGCCCTATGCAAGCACCTATCAAACCGGGATCAGCCACGGCGCGCTGGCCAATCTGACGCGGATCAGCCGCCATCTGGACGAAATACTGAACCGCGTGCCGATGAAACAGGCGGCGTTTGTGGGGTCGTCTGCCTTTGCGCACAAGGCCGGATTGCACGCCAGCGCGATCCTGAAAGACCCGACAACCTATGAGCATGTCGACCCCGCCGTGGTGGGCAATGCGCGGATCATCCCGATGTCGAACCAGGCGGGGCAGTCCAACCTGCGACGCCGGCTGGAAAGCGCGGGCCTGCAGATTGCCAAGGGCGACCCTGCGTTGGGGCTTATCCTTGAAGAGGTGAAGGCCCGCGAGGCGGACGGCTATAGCTATGACACCGCGCAGGCCAGTTTCGAGTTGTTGGCACGTCAGGCGTTGGGGCAGATGCCCGATCTGTTCGAGGTCAAACGCTACCGTGTCACGGTCGAGCGGCGCAAGAACAAGTACAACCAGATGATCAGTCTGTCCGAGGCCGTTGTCGTCGTCAAAGTCGACGGTGAAAAGCGCTTGTCGGTCAGTGAAAGCATGGATGCCGAAGGCTGTGATCGCGGCCCGGTCAATGCGCTCTCCAAGGCGCTGGTCAAGGATCTGGGGCAATATTCGGCGCTGCTGGAAGACATGCATCTGGTCGATTTCAAGGTGCGCATCACCCAGGGCGGTACCGAAGCGGTCACCCGCGTGATCATCGACAGCGAAGACGGGCAGGGGCGGCGCTGGTCCACCGTGGGCGTGTCGGCCAATATCGTGGATGCGTCATTCGAGGCGTTGCTGGATGCGATCCGCTGGAAACTGATCCGGGACATCAGGCCGTAATGGCGTTTGACGTGCAGGGGTGTTTGCATGGAGTTTGACGCCGATCTGACGGCCTGCGCGGGTATCGTTGAGCGCGCCGACCCGTTGCGTTTTCGTGCCACCATGGCGGCCCCGGTCGCGGCGCGGCGTGTACTGTTCCCGCTTTATGCGTTCAACATCGAAGTCGCCCGCGCGCCTTGGGTGACGCAGGAAGCCATGATTGCCGAAATGCGCCTGCAGTGGTGGCGCGATGTCTGCGAAGAAATAGCCCAAGGTCGCCCGGTGCGTCGTCACGAGGTCGCAACCCCGTTGGCTGCCGCGATAAAGGCCGAAGATGCGACGTTGCTGGATGGTCTGATTGCCGCGCGACGTTGGGACATCTACCGCGATGCGTTTGATGATACGGCGCATTTTGACGCCTACATCGACCAGACCGCAGGCACCCTGATGTGGGTCGCCGCGGGGCGTTTGGGCGCGGCCGATGAAACCGTCGTGCGCGATGCGGCCTATGGTGCGGGGGTGGCCGCGTGGCTGCATGCAATCCCGCAGTTGGTGGATCAAGGGCGCGTGCCGCTTTTGGATGGAACCGATGCGGGCATCTCAGCTTTGGCGCGCAAGGCGTTGGAAAGGCTGGAAAAGGCGCGCTCATCCAGAGCGGCGGTGTCGTCACCGGCACGGCCGGCCCTTTACTGCGTCGGGGCCAGCGCCAAGGTGCTGACCGCCGCGATCCACGACCCCGTGCGCGTAGGCG
>JBFGFW010000451.1:0-2439 GCA_041579395.1 Sulfitobacter sp. | reverse complement strand
TCGCCCGCCTGTCTGATCGCGGCCAGCCCCGACGGTTCGGTAAAGAAATGCGGGGCCATCAAAATCAGCGACCTGATGCGCATATCAGACACAGAACCGGCATAGATCGCGGCAATCGTGGCACCGTCGGAATGGCCCAGCAGAATGGCGTTTTCGATGCCTGCCGCGTCCAGCACATCGCCCAAAGACTGTTCTGCCTCTTGTGTCATGTAATCCAACGGGCGGGGCAGGTCGATGCTGTCTGACGCGCCATAGCCAGCGCGCGAATATGCCAAGACGCCAAAGCCGGTCGCGTCCACCAGTTGTTGCGGAAAGTCGCGCCACAACGCGACGCTGCCCAAACCCTCGTGCAGAAGCACAAGGGTCGGGGCATCTGCGGGCTTGGGGCCCCATGCAGCGTATTCCAACGATTTACCGCCCGCCGTCAAGCGCAAGTCGGCGTCGTTTGACCAAGTCACGCCCATCAACATCCCTCTCTCAATTTGAACCGCTGTATCTTTCCCGTCGCCGTTTTAGGTAGCTCGTCAACCACTTCGATCCAGCGGGGATACTTCCATTTGCCGATCTTGTCTTTGACGTGCTGCCTGAGATCGGCCAGCAGCGCATCGTCCGCGACACCGTCTTTGAGCACCACATAGGCCTTGGGTTTTTCCAGCCCCTCTGCGTCCTCGGCGGCAACCACGGCAGCCTCGAGCACGCTGGGGTGGCTGACCAACGCTCCTTCCACCTCGAACGGCGACAACCAGATGCCCGACACCTTGAACATGTCATCCGTGCGACCACAATACACCAACCGGCCGTCTTCGCGCAGAACGTATTTGTCGCCTGTCCGGGTCCAGACGCCTTCAAAGGTGCTGCGCGACTTGTCCCGCTGGTTCCAGTAACAGTTCGCCGCCGACGCGCCATTGACCAGCATTTCGCCAACCTCGCCGGCCGACACATCGGCACCTGTTTCGTCCACCAGCCGCAAGCTGTACCCCGGCACCGCGACGCCGGACGTGCCATAAACAACATCGTCTTTCCGGTTGCTCAGGAAGATATGTAGCATTTCGGTCGACCCGACTCCGTCCAGAATCGCCGCGCCGGTGTGGGTTTGCCACCGCAATCCGACGTCTTCGGGCAGCGCCTCGCCTGCCGAAATGCACACCCTCAGCGGGGACTGAACAGGGCCGGTTTTGTCCATATGCGCCACCATCGCCGCATACAGCGTGGGCACTCCGCAGAACACCGTGGGCTTATGCGCGTTGATGACATCGATCATGTCTTGTGGTGTGGGTCGGCCAGCAAACAACAGGGTTTCAGCCCCCACCGACAGCGGGAATGTCATCGCGTTCCCCAAACCATACGCGAAAAAGAACTTTGCGGCCGAAAAGACCACATCGTTCTCGGCAATCTCAAGCACCTGTTTGCCATAGGTATCCGACGTGGCACGCAGCGCCGAATGCACATGCGCGACACCCTTGGGCTGCCCGGTCGAGCCCGAGGAATAGAGCCAGAACGCCACTTCGTCCGGACTGACCGCCAAGGTTTCTACCGGGGCTGCACCGCTCAGAAACGCGTCAAAGCTGGTGGTGCCGGGCGGCGCGTCACCGATCACGATCACGTGGCGCAAATGCGGATTTCCTGAGACCGCGTCTTTCACGATTTCCCACAAGGGCACCGACACGAACAAGATCGCAGCGCGGCAATCGCGCAGGATGGCGTCATAGACAGAGGTCGCCAAAAGCGTGTTCAACGGGATCGGGATCACCCCGCATTTTAAAGCACCCCAGAAAATCTGCGGAAATTCGATCTGGTCCAGTACCAATATCGCCGCGCGTTCTTCGGCGCGGATACCAGCCTGTGCAAAAGCGCTCGCAACCTGCGCCGTACCCTTAGCCAGATCACCATAGCTCAGCGTCCGACCTCCGCCGATTTCACGGTATGCCAGCTTGGTCCCCCGCCCTTCGTCCAGATGGCGGTCGACAAAATAGGTCACGGCATTTGCAGTCGTAGCAATCATCGGTGTTCTCCCAAACGGCGATGCTTTATTGTGCAGTAAGGACAATATGCCGCAAGAAATCAGCCGTGTTCTTGCAATTTATTGCATCAAGTGACGCTGATCCGTGCCGCGTCATCCATATCATACACCCGCGCCACCAAATTGGCACGATGGGCAAGTATGTTGGGAAAGTTGCGATTTCCCTTGGCGGTCGCTTCGCCGTCGCCCATTGAGGGTGGTTCGGTCATGATCATCGCGCTGGTGTCCCGGTTACCCTGCGTTGATCCACGCAAAGCCGGACCCATGCTTAGCTTGGCAACAAGAACAGGGTGATCGCCGGGAACATGACCAGAATGATCACCCGCACGATATCCGACCCGACAAAATACATCACGGCCTTGTAGGTTTCGGTCATCGGGGTTTCGCGGTCCATCGAATTAATGATGAACAGGTTCATG
>JBFGFW010000450.1:0-2445 GCA_041579395.1 Sulfitobacter sp. | reverse complement strand
TACAGCAGGTCAAAGGCCCATTGCGCCCGCGGGGGCGACAGGTGGAACACATAGCGGTGCAGGTTGTATTCATTCAACATTTGCGCGCCGACGCCCAAGGGCAGCAGCCCCCACACCCAGAGCGGCGCATACAGCAGCAGCGCCACAATGCCCGCTGCGCATGCCGCCGCCATCACACTGACGGCGGCGTGCGAAAACATGATCCGCAAGCGCATCATCGCAGCGATACCTTATTCGGGCGACATGGTCTCATAGCGCAGCCCCTTGGCGGTGTCCTTGGCAAAACCCTTCCAATAGCTGTGGTCTTCCTTGGGTGTGCCGTCTTCGTTCATCGACCAGACACCATCGTTGGAATTTTTAACTAGGTCCAGATAATCGCCCATCGCGGCGTCGCCCTTTAGATGCTCGCCCATCCAGACGGTCACGAAATGCTGCGCGATGTTGTTCATGCGCGGCGTGTCCCAAACCGGATCGGTGTAATGTGCGGACACGTCGAACCCCAGGTCATCGTCAAAGCGGAACGATTCTTCGGGTGCTGGCATTGGCGCGGCGGCGTTGTGGCCACCGTTATCAAAGGTCAGCAGGCTGCGGTCGATGCTGCTGGCATTCTCCCAGATCGCCCGCACCCCGGTTTCATAAAGCGATACCATGTCCTCTGATCCGGCCATGAACAGCATCGGGATCTGCACGCCTTTCAGGCCTTCGGCGTCCCAGAAACCTGTATTCATGCCCCAGGGGCCGATTGCCACGGCGGTCTTGATCCGCTGATCTGGCAGCGCCTTATGGGTGTCTGACCCCGCCTGATGAATGGCCAGCGTGCCATGCGGCCCGCCCCAGCCATAGCCGACGGACGCTTCGGTCACGCCCCCGCCTGCGGTGATGACCGCGCCGTATCCGCCCATTGAATACCCGACAAGGCCGGCGTTATCGGCGTTCACCAACCCTTTGAGGAACGACCCGTCATCGCCGGACAGTCGCGCCATCTCGTCCAGCACGAACAACTGGTCCAGCGGGCGGTTCACCAAGGTCGATCCAAAAGCAGCCTGCGTGCGATACGTCGAATCGGTATGGTCGATCGACGCCACGACATAGCCCTTGGACGCGATGTTTTCAGCCAGATGCGACATCAAGAAGCGGTTGCCGGGATACCCATGCGAAATGATGACCAGCGGATAAGGGGCCCCGTCCGCAGCCGGATCGGCATCACGCATGGCTTTGCCTTGCAGGGTCACTTCGGTTTTGGCGTCGCGGATGAACGCCTTCAGGTCTGTTTCACCTGTCGCGCCTGCAACCGCCGGATACCACACTTCAACCGTCAGCGGACGGTCGTAGCGGGGCAATGTATCGGGCTTGGGGGCGGCGGCATCGATCGCCAAAATGTCGATCTGATCCGCATGCACAAGGTCCAGTTGCCGCACGCCCACGGCCATATCGCCATAGGCTGCCATATCGGGCGCGTCTGGCCTCTGGGTGTCGATCCGGTTTTCCGCCAGCACCATCGGTGCGGCACATCCGACCAGAACGGCCACCACCGGGGTCAGGATAAATCGTTGGGTCAGCATCAGGTTTCCTCCCATAATCATCGGCCACTTCTTGCAGCCTGGCTTTTGTCAGGTCAGGCTAACCAGTTCCGGCCACCTTGCAAGCAGAACACTAAAATGTCGTAGCGGCAGGCGCGCCCTGCGCAAAAAAGTGAAGTGACACATGCCGCCGTTTCTGCACCAAATAAACGTATGCGCCTGATTGTCCTTCTGTCCCTGATGTTGTGGGCGACATTCCCCGCCCGCGCCCAGACGCTTGAGATCGAGGTGGATCTCGAACTGTTTCTGGCGGTCGATGTGTCGCGATCGATGAACCCGGATGAGTTGGACATCCAGCGGCGCGGCTATGCAGCAGCGCTATCCAGCCCCGATGTGATCAACGCCATCCAAAGCGGGTTGCTGGGTCGCGTCGCATTGACCTATGTGGAATGGGCCGGTGATCGGTCGCAGCGGGTGATCATCCCGTGGACCCTGATCCGATCAGACGCCGAGGCGCGCGCCGTCGCGGACCAGATCATTGCCTGTTACGACGGTAGCCTGCGCCGCACCTCGATCAGCGGGGCATTGGATTATGCCGTGCGTGATTTCCAAGGCAACGGGTATCAGGGTCTGCGCCGGGTCATTGATATTTCCGGCGACGGGCCGAACAATCAGGGCCGCCCCGTCCTTGAGGCACGGCGCGACGCATTGGCCAGTGGTGTCACCATCAATGGTCTGCCGCTGATGACGCAGGACGCGCTTAGCAGCCTCTGGGGGATTCCCGACCTGGACGCCTATTACCTCAATTGCGTGATTGGCGGAGCGGGTGCGTTCCTGATCCCCGTCGAAGAGTGGGCACAATGTCCCACCGCCGTGCGACGCAAGCTTGTGCTCGAGATCGCAGGATATGCCCCGCCTGCCCCGG
>JBFGFW010000449.1:0-2467 GCA_041579395.1 Sulfitobacter sp. | reverse complement strand
TTCTGCGCCTCGGACGTGACCTTTCACCGGGCGCTGGTGGATGCCGCCGGCAACCCGGTGCTGAGCTATCAGCTGGCGGGCGCGGTCGAGGCGATGCAGCCCCTGATGAACATGATCACCTTCACCGCCCGGTCACGCGATGCGATCATCGCGCTTCATCGCACCATCGCCGACGCCGTCGAAGCGCAGGACGCGGCCGGTACCAGTGTGGGGCTGACCGCGCTTGAGGCGGAAACACAGACATTGGCGCGTCGGGTCTTTGCGCAGCGGACGCCCAAAGACCCCTCGTCTGACATCTGAGGGTTGCTGGATTTGGCTGATCCGCGGCAAAGGTTGAACGGATTGCATCTTGCAAACTGCGCGGGCAGGTCTATATTTGAATTGTCCTTCGGGACTATGGGTATAAACGCGCATGTAATACGCGGTTCGGACCCGGGGGCGGTACCCGGCGACTCCACCAAACATCCTTCATTTGAGGATCATGGGGTCGAAATAGGATCGACGAACGTCTAAAGATGTAGCTTTATCTCGGCTGACTGCCACCGTTATCGGCGTAAAATGTACAATTGCAAATGACAATCGTGCTCCAATGGCGATGGCCGCGTAAGCGACCGGAACTGTTGAAAATTAAGTCCTTGCGCTTAGCGGCGTAAGGCGGGGTTTGCAGGTACCTGGCAACAGAAACCTGCGCTATCCCCCCATTATTGTCGAGGCATGCGGCCATTGTCGTCGCCCCCAAAAGATTTCTTGCCTTCGGCGAGGATTTTTTTCCATTTGGAATTATGACGCTGCATCGCTTGACGGACCGTGTGGCACTGTGCCAGTCAAGAGGTATGGGGAATTTCGCGAACACCCCGTGAGGCGCCAGCCAGAAGTTCGCATGTTTCCGTTCTGAAAGGATGCATGCCATGGCTGCCCCAAACGAGATTTCCGTTTCCCAACTTCTGCGCCTGATCGGCACACCCGCCGCACCGGTGATCGTCGACATTTCCATCGATCCCGATCATGCCGCAGACCCCTATCTGATCCCCGGATCGTTTCGGCACCCGCATACCGATCTGGCAGGGATAAAGCTGCGCGTGGGTGCCGCGCCCTGTGTGATCACTTGCCAAAAGGGCATCAAGCTGAGCCAGGGGCTGGTGGCTCGGTTGCGGGCCGATGGGGTACCTGCGGAATACCTGGCGGGCGGCATGTTTGCGTGGCGCGATGATCCGCAGACCATGCGCATCCCCGCCGCAGCCCTGCCCGCTCAGGTCGATGGCGCGACCTTGTGGGTCACGCGTCACCGCCCCAAGATCGACCGCATCGCGTGCCCTTGGCTGATCCGCCGCTTTGTTGATGCGAACGCGCGGTTTTTGTTCGTATCGCCCGCCGAAGTGATAGGCGTGGCAGAGCGGTATGGGGCCGTGCCCTTTGACGTCGAGGGCGTCGCGTTCTCCCATCAGGGCGACCAGTGCACGTTCGACACGATGCTGGACGTCTTTGAACTGCATTCCGACGCCTTGGACCAATTGGCGCGGGTGATCCGGGCGGCGGACACCAACCGCCATGATCTGGCCCCTGAAGCCGCAGGGTTGCTGGCGCTTTCGGTTGGGTTGTCGCGGCAGTTTCGCGACGATCAGGCGCAGTTGGCACAAGGTTTGCCGATGTATGACGCGCTTTTCCGCTGGGCCCGCGACGGGGCCGGCGAAGGCCATGACTGGCCACAGGGACATTCTGCATGAGTGCCCCTGGGTGGTCTGATATAGCGCGCGTCTTCGGGCGAATTGGTCTGCTTTCGTTTGGAGGCCCCGCCGCACAGATTGCGCTGATGCACCGCGAGTTGGTCGAGCGGCACGGCTGGCTGACCGAGGCCGCCTATCTGCGCGCCCTATCGCTGTGCATGCTTCTGCCGGGACCCGAGGCGATGCAGCTTGCAACCTATGCCGGATGGCGGCTGCGGGGCACTGGCGGCGGTTTGCTGGCGGGGTTGTTGTTCGTGCTGCCCGGTGCCGCGCTGATCGGGTTGCTCGCCGTAGGCTATGCCTATTACGGTCAGTTGCCCTTGGTACAGGCAGCGTTTTTGGGGATCAAGGCGGCGGTGATCGTCGTGGTTGTGCAAGCACTGCGCAAGGTTGCCGCCAAAGCCCTGAAGGGATCCGAGGAGCTGGTCTTGGCCGCCTTGTCTTTTGTCGCTCTGTTCGTCTTTGGGCTGCCGTTTCCGGTGATTATCCTTGTCGCGGGTCTATGGGGGTTTGCCCGAAACGCAGGCCATGCACATGTGCCCGAGCCGCCGCACGCGCGCCCGGCGCAATCAGGCCGCACCTTGCTGCTGTGGGGTGGTCTGTGGGCCGCACCGCTGGCCGTGCTTTGGCTGCTGGGCGAAGACTTTCTGCTAAGCCTTGGGTTGTTTTTCTCGAAGCTGGCGGTGGTAACGTTCGGCGGGGCCTATGCCGTTCTGGCCTATATGACGCAAAGCGTTGTACAG
>JBFGFW010000448.1:0-2476 GCA_041579395.1 Sulfitobacter sp. | reverse complement strand
GACGTAAAGATGATGCCGATGATCACGTCGATCTTCAGCCCCGACCGGCCGGACAGGAACAGCATCGCCCCGGCTGCCAGACCGCCTGCCAGAAACGCGCCAAGTGCAAAGGGCAGGCCCAGCATATAGGCCCGCGCGACGCCCGGCACCACAGAATGGCTGAGCGCATCGCCGATCAACGACCAGCCCTGGAGCATCAGATAGCACGACAAGAACGCGCAGACCGCCCCGACCATGGCTGAAACCCACATGGCGTTGAACATGTATCCATAGCCAAACGGTTCAAGCAGGAGGTCGATCATGCGTCGTCTCCGCTTGTCGCCTTGCGTTCACTGTATTGCACAAACGGGCGCTCGTCGTCGGTCAGAATGCTGACCTCGCGGACATCGTCGTCATCGTGCAGATCGCTGCCGCCAAGGGTGAATTGGCGTAACACACCGCCGAACGCATGCTCAAGATTGGCATGGGTGAACACGGTTTCCGTCGGCCCATAGGCCAGCACGGTACCCTTGACCAACACGGTACGGTCGCAAAATTCGGGCACGGACCCCAGATTGTGGGTCGAAACCAGCATCACCCGCCCTTCGTCGCGCAGTTCACGCAGCAGGCCGACGATCTGATCCTCGGTCTTGACGTCCACCCCGGTAAAGGGTTCATCCAGCAGGATCACCCTGCCATCTTGCGCCAGCGCGCGCGCCAAGAACACCCGCTTGCGCTGACCACCGGACAATTCACCGATCTGGCGGTGGCGAAATTCGGTCATGTTGACGCGCCGCAGTGCATCATCGACGGCGGCGTGATCGGCGATTTTGGGGCGGCGCAAAAATCCCATGTGGCCATAGCGGCCCATCATCACCACGTCCTGCACCAGCACGGGGAACGCCCAATCTACTTCCTCGGACTGGGGAACATAGGCGACCAGGTTTTCGCGCAGCGCGTCCTTGACGGACTTGCCCAGAAGCGTGATCTCGCCCTGCGCGGCGGGCACGAAACCCATTATCGCCTTGAACAGGGTGGATTTCCCCGAACCATTCACCCCCACGAGGGCCGTGATCGTGCCACGCGGAATTTCAAAGCTGGCGTCGTAGATCGCCGTGTGCCCGTTGCGATAGGTGACGGTTACGTTCTGAACGGTGATGCCACTGTCGTGGGCCGCAAATTCTGACGCCAGCACGGCGGAGTTAGCGCGGTTCATGTTCGCATCCCTTCACTTCAGGTTTTCCGTCAGCCCATCGGCAACTGTCTCTGCCGTCACCCGCAGCAGGTCCAGATAGCTGGGCACCGGACCGTCCGGCGTGCTGAGGCTGTCGACATAGAGCACGCCGCCATAGGCCGCACCGGTTTCGCGCGCAACCTGCTCGGCGGGTGACGTGTTGACGGTGCTTTCGCAGAACACCACCGGAATGTCATTGGCGCGGACCGCGTCGATCACCCTGCGGACCTGCTGCGGTGTACCCGTCTGGTCGGCATTCATCGGCCAAAGATACAACTCTTTCATGCCGAAATCACGCGCCAGATAGCTGAACGCGCCTTCGCAGGTCACCAGCCAGCGCTGCGCTTCGGGAATTTCGGCGATGCGGTCGCGCAAGGGCGCAATCGTATCCTGAATTTGCTGCTTATAGTTGGCGGCGTTAGCCCGATAGGTTTCGGCATTGTCCGGGTCATGTTCGGCAAAAGCTGTGGCGATGTTGTCCACATAGATCAGCGCATTTTCCAGCCCCATCCAAGCATGCGGGTTGGGTTTGCCTTCGTAATCGCCTTCGACGATCGAGATGGGATCGACACCATCGGTCAGCGTGACGGAAGGAATATCGCCAAGGTTGGACAAAAACTGTTCGAACCACAATTCAAGGTTCATGCCGTTCCACAAGATAAGATCGGCATCGACCGCCCCCACGATGTCGCGGGGCGTCGGCTCGTAGCCGTGGATTTCTGCGCCGGGTTTGGTGATCGACACTACCGTTGCCGCATCCCCCGCCACATGCTGCGCCATATCCGCCAAAACCGTAAAGGTCGTGACCACCTTGAAAGGCTTGCCATCTGCCGCTGAAGCAGGATGCGCCAGCGCAAATGCCAATGTCGCAATGGTGGTGAGTCGGGTGATGAAGTGTCGTGTCATGCTGTAACTCCGCGTTCAAAAGGGGCCTTGCTATGTGTTAATGCGAATTATTCGCAAATGTCAAACATGCGAATGAGAATAATTCGCAAAAACTTGCAGACAGGGGCGAACATGCCTAGACTGGGATCAGAAACGAAATGGTGACTGCTGTGAAAACAAGCCCTGACTACAGGCAGATGCTGCGCGCGGCCGGGCTTCGCGTGACGCCCCAGCGCGCGGCGCTGGTGACGATTCTGTCGGAAACCGACGATCATCCAAATGTCGAAGATCTGTATGAAATGGCCCGCGCGCTGGATGATACGGTATCTGTGGCCACCGTCTATCGCACGATGTCGGTGCTGGAAAACGCAGGGCTGG
>JBFGFW010000447.1:0-2490 GCA_041579395.1 Sulfitobacter sp. | reverse complement strand
TTTGCCAATGATGCCCCTGTGGAAAGTGACTTTCCGCACAGCACGACACCGTTCGAGCAGTCCATGTACCTGCGCAGCGCTATGATCCCGGGTGCCTCGCTGGCGCGACCTGTCATTGATATCAACGAAGCGCAGCTTTTGTCGCTCTGACAGCTTTACCACAGCGTCGCCCGGACTATGTTCAGGGCATGATTGAAATGATCCTTTATCGCGCCCGCTTTCTCGTTTTCCTGTTCATCGGACTGGCCATGGCCGGCTGTACCGATATCGCACCCAAAGGTGGTGGCGATATTTTGGTGATCGGCGATTCTGTCCTCGCGTGGAACGGCACCAGCGATCAGGCGATCCCGGATGTGCTTGGCCGCACTTTGGGCCGGCAGGTAATAAACAAGGCCGTGCCCGGTGCGCAATTCAACAATGATTCCGCTGTGTTCTCGGCCGTCGGGTTTGACATCCAGCGTCAGTATTCCGGCGGCCGATGGAACTGGGTCGTGGTGAATGGCGGAGCCAACGATCTGGGGTTCGACGATTGCAAGTGCGCCGCGTGCCGTCCCGTTGTTGACAGCCTTATCGGCGCGGATGCCATGACCGGCGCGATCCCGACCTTTCTGACCCGGCTGCGGGCCACGGGGGCACAGGTGCTTTGGATGGGGTACTACAAGGGCAACGGCAAAGGTTCCTTTGAGGGTTGCCGTGACGACCTTGTCCTGCTTGAGCAACGCATCGCGCAGTTCGCATCGAAGACAAACGGCGTGACGTTTGTGGATTCGGAAACGGTGATCAATCCAGACGATCCAAGCCAGTATGCCCGCGACAACACACATCCGTCACCCAAAGGGTCTGCGTTGATCGGGGCGTATCTTGCAAAATCGATTTCAACCCGCGACGACCGTTCACAATAACCCATCGGCACAGTATAGCTGGTGGCCATGGCACAGCGCGCGACACCCAAGAAGAAAAGTAACACGGCTGCCCCGCCAAGGCGCAGCCTAAAGCGTCGTTTTACCATCTTTGCGCTTAAGGCCGGGCTGTTGTTTGCGGCGATCCTGCTGACGATGATCGTGCTGTTTGCGGCCCTGAATCCGCCCACGACCCCCTATATGTTCAGCGAAGGTCGCAGACTGGGCGGTGTCGATCAAGAGTGGACCGCGCTGGAAGATGTGGCCCCGGTTATGGCCCGGTCCGTGGTTGCGGCTGAGGACGCCAATTTCTGCAATCACTGGGGGTTCGATCTGGCCGCGATCAAGAAGGCGATTGCCCAGGGATCGAACCGGGGCGCGTCCACCCTAAGCCAGCAAACGGTCAAGAACGTCTATCTTTGGCATGGGCGCACATGGATCCGCAAAGCGCTGGAAGCCGCGATCACCCCCGTGGTCGAAGCCGTCTGGACCAAGCGGCGCATCATCGAGGTGTATCTGAACGTTGCCGAGTTTGACGATGGCGTGTTTGGCATCGATGCCGCAGCGCATCACTACTTTGGCGTAACGCCCGCACAGTTGACGGACATCCAAGCTGCCCGGCTTGCGGCCGTTCTGCCGTCACCGAAAACCCGGTCGGCATCAAGGCCCACGGCATATGTCCGGCAACGCAGCGCCCAGATCCGTGATGGGGCGGCGACTATCAGCAAGGATGGGCGCGCAGCCTGTTTCGAGAGTTGAAAACCTGTGCCAACAAAGGCATGAGGGACATACGCCCCTTATAAATCCGGAACCCGTCTATGGCCCGCCTGTTTCACGTCCCCCTGTCGCCGTTTTGCCGAAAGGTTCGGCTGAGCCTTGCCGAAAAGAAGATCGAGGTCGAGCGCGTGGATGAGCGGTATTGGGAACAGGACCCAGACTTCATGCGCCGCAACCCGGCGGGCAAGGTGCCCGTCTTGCAGCTCGACGGCATCATGATGTCCGAGAGCGCCGCGATCTGTGAATATATCGAGGAAACCCGCCCTGAGCCGTCGCTGATGCCCAGCGATCCCCTTCAGCGGCTGGAAGTGCGCCGACTGATTAATTGGTTCGACGACAAATTCCACGCTGAAGTCACATCGAAGCTGCTGTATGAGCGGGTGAACAAGAAGGTCATGGGGCGGGGATTTCCCGACAGTCGCAACGTCAAGGACGGTGCCAAGGCGATCAAGTATCATATCGATTACATGGCGTGGTTGCTGGACCATCGCCGCTGGTTGGCCGGCGATGTGATGACATTGGCCGATTTCGCGGCGGCGGCGCATTTGTCATCGCTTGATTATATCTCGGACGTGGATTGGAACCGGTCGGATGTGGTCAAGGATTGGTACGCCAAAATCAAATCGCGCCCGGCGTTCCGGTCGCTGCTGGCCGATCAGGTGCCCGGATTTCCGCCGCCGAAACATTACAATGACCTTGATTTCTAGACTACACAGACTGGGGGCTGTCTGCCCCCAGACCCCCGAGGATATTTCTGAGCCAGAGAAGTCATGGGCGCGCTGAAGCATCGACTGGTCGAACAGGCCCTTGCCGA
>JBFGFW010000446.1:0-2516 GCA_041579395.1 Sulfitobacter sp. | reverse complement strand
TCCTGACATCCGGGCACGCAGGCCATCAGGACATCAGGGTTCAGCAGGGCGGCCCACACGGTGGCCCTATCGGCATTGATGATTTTCGAGTCGGTCAGGTTCATGGTAAATTCCGTTCTGATCTGCGGTCAGCTAAGTGACCTATCGGGGGGTCGGTCATGCGACCAAGTGTGTAAGGACTATCGTTCTGGCGGCTGAAAGCTCAGCCCGTAGCTGTCGTAGACCGCCGCGATCCGGCCATCCGCCAGCGCCGCGCTGATCGCGTCATCCACGGCATACGATAACGGCCGGTAGCTGAAACTCACCGCCACGCCCAAGGTCCATTTACTGATTGCGAACCCGGCAAGGGGCGGCTGATGTATGTCGATATCCGCGGTCAGGCCGTATTCAAGCTGCCCGCGCGGACCCATTGCTGCTTTGGTTCCTTCGGTCGCAAGCGCGCCCATGGCCTGTTCCATGTCGGGAAAGCGCCGCACGTTCTGCCGGAACTGCCCGCCAGCGAAGGACGACAGATAAAAATCCGAAATCGAATCGTTTTCCACGGCGACAGTGTCGAAGCGGAAATAGGCGGGGACGGGCTTTTCATCCGGGTAATCGGCTTTGGAATAGGCGATGGCGATGGATTCGGATGCATATTGCCCGGTAAACGTCACCTGTTCGACCCGGCAGGCGAAACTGGAATTGTAGGGGATGCGCATCATGACGTTGGACACCCGCCCCCCGATCACGCCGCCCTTCCAGATGTTGTTCAGAAGATCGGCTTCCAGGTTTTCGCCTGCGCCGACGAAGTTGAACTGTGCGGTCACGCCCAGATCTTCGGCGATCAGCCGCGCGATGTCGACGTCGACGCCGCGTGGCTTGCCTGCGTCTTCCCAGCTGTAGGGCTGGTTGTCTTCATAAACGGCAAATAGCATGGACCCTTGATCGACGATCTGGTCCAGATCCTGCCCGACAATGTCGCGCCCGGCATTTTGCGGACGCTTTTGCGGGATATAATCCGCACAAGGATCGGCGGCAATGACCGGCCCGCCAAGCAGCAGACCTGTCAGCAGGGCGCAGGTTGCTGAAACTGCCCGCATTGCTACTGCGCTGCCGACAAACCGATGGTCAGGGTTTCCGCCGCATGGTGATATGCCTCGGGCGAGCCGTCGATCATCCGCGCGGCGCGGAACGCGATGGAATCCGCAACCGGTGCCTCTGACATTGTGCCGATCGCTCCCGCCATCTCGGTCAGCCGTGCCTTGATCGCATCCGCATCGGCGCCGCTGGTATCCATGGCGTAGATTTGCAGCTCGTCGCGGATCTGCTTCAGCTCATCAGATGCCTCTTCCATTGCGTCCGGGTCGGGGCGTGTTTCGATATAGGTCCGGATCGCCCAGGCGGCATCCTGACCCAGAGTTTCGCCAAAGGCGGGCATCTTGGTCGTTCCATTTTGTGTGTAGCCGGCGCGAAACCGTTCCACATACCATTCGTCGCCATACTCCGAAGCCTCAAGATAGCGCAGATCAGGGGCAAGGCCGCCCGAGATAACCTCAAGCCCGTGGCAGCGCGCGCAGTTCTGAATATACCCGGATTCGCCGATTTCCAGCGCTTCAAGCCAAACCTCTTCGCCTACCTTTTCAGCGCGGTATGGATTCTCAGACAACCATTCGTCGCCGGATTTCGGCAGATTGCCGGTATCGACTTGCGAAATGCCAAGCGGCAAACCCGCAGCCATGGCACCACCGATCGTCCCGGCAACAATCGTCGCCGTTATCACGAAGCTTTGCGTCAAACGCATCATATCAAATTTCCCAGTCGCCAACATTCCTTCAAAACGTAGCACCCACCGATGAGGCCCGATATAAGACCTTGGTTGCGCATGGTCGCGATTGCCCGACCAAAGTCGTATTCGACTGGCCTGACCATGACGGATAGCCTGATCCTGAAAGGGAGGGACGAGCGTGCACAGGATTGCTACGATCATTGCCGTCTGGATGACTGTTCAGGTGTCATGGATCACAGGCGTCGTGGCTGATGTTGCGCTGCCCATCGGGTATCTTGAGGTGCGCCAATCTCGCCCGCCCACATTGTCAAACATTGATCCGACCCCAACTGATCTGGGATTGGCAGGTGCGCAATCTGCATTGGTCGACAACGCGACGACGGGGCAATTTTTGGGTCACAGCTATGAACTGGACCATGTTGTTGTCGACGTGGGCGGCGACGCTGTTGCAGCGGCTGCCAAAATGCTGACGACAACACCATTTCTGATCGTCGATGGCCCGGCAGAGGCATTGATTGCAATTGCGGACGCACCGCAGGCCAAAGGGGCGATTCTGTTCAATGTGTCGGCGGGTGACACCGCCCTGCGCGACGTGGACTGCCGGGCAAACCTGCTGCACGCCTTGCCGTCCGACGCGATGCGCACGGACGCGCTGGCGCAGGTCTTTGTCCAGAAGCGGTGGACCGATCTGGTGATGGTAGCGGGGACCTATCCGCAAGACATCCGCTATGCCGACGCGATGCGACGGTCG
>JBFGFW010000445.1:0-2535 GCA_041579395.1 Sulfitobacter sp. | reverse complement strand
GGGGACGCAGGCGCCTCCGGCGGGAGTTTTCAGGGCAAAATGAAGAAGAAACGCGGCGATCATGACGCAGTCGGTGCCTGCCAGTCGGGGCGGCGGTCGGTGATCTTGTCGAGGATGTCTTGGGGGACCGTGCTGGTCTGCGCGGTGTAGGTGCCGAAGACTTCCAGCGTCACCGTATCGCGGGCCGCGTGGAACCACTTGCCACAGCCGTAGACATGCCGCCAGCGTTCAAAATGCACGCCTTTGGGGTTTTCGCGCATGAACAGGTATTTTTCAAAGTCGTCGTCCGAGGCACCGGGGCCGTGCCGCGTCAGGTGCGCTTCGCCGCCGGCGTGAAATTCGGTTTCTTCGGCAGTGACGCCACAGTTCGGGCAAGTCAGGATTAGCATGGCACACTCCTTGCGGGGCTTGGCGAAAACGCACCAAGGCCGGCCCCGCGAGCGGAACCGGCCTTGGCCGTAAAGACAATGGATGTAGGTCGCTTAGTTGCCGGTTGCGGCGTCAGTCGTTGCGCCGGTCGTGTCCGTGGCGGCATCGTCTGCGCCTTCGACCGTGACGTTGATGTCGTTGGTGCCGTCACCGTCGCCGCCGGCGAACATGAAATACCCCAAAACAAGAACGAGAACGACAAGTGCGCCGATGACGAAGCCGGTTCCGCCGCCGCTGGTCTTGTTGATGGTCGTGGTGGTGTGGGTGGGCTGCTTATCTTCAGGAGTGGCCATGACAGGGATCCTTTTTCAATGTGATATGACACGTCAACACCTGGGCGGCGACGTTGGTTCCCCAAGGTAGATACGTGCGGGGCTGCAGTCATCAATGTGCCACCCCGGCGGCCACGCTTTCGTCGATAAAGCGGCCTTCCTGAAAGCGGTTCAGACCGAAGGCATCGGTCAGCGGCGACCGGCCCTTGGCCATCAGTTCTGCCATCGCCCAGCCAGAGCCGGGGATCGCCTTGAAGCCACCTGTGCCCCAGCCGCAGTTGATGAACACCCCGTCCACCGGCGTTTTCGACAGGATCGGCGAGCGGTCGCCCGTCACATCCACGATGCCGCCCCATTGGCGCAGCATTTTCAGCCGCGACACCATCGGAAAGGTCTCGATCAGCGCGCGCACGGTTTCTTCAATGTGGTGGAATGATCCGCGCTGCGTATAGTTGTTGTAGCCGTCGGTGCCACCGCCGATGACCATCTCGCCCTTGTCGGATTGTGACATATATCCGTGGACCGTGTTGGCCATCACGACCACGTCCATGCAGGGTTTGATCGGCTCGGACACCAGCGCCTGAAGCGCCACGGATTCGATGGGCAGCCGGAACCCGGCCATATCTGCCAGATGACCAGAATGGCCCGCGACCACCATCCCCAGCTTGTCGCAGTCGATATCGCCGCGGTTGGTCGATACGCCGGTGACCTTGCCGTTTTCCTGACGGATCCCGGTGACTTCGCATTTCTGGATCACGTCCATGCCCATGTCAGAGCAGGCCCGCGCATAGCCCCAAGCGACCGCATCATGTCGCGCAGTACCCCCGCGGGCCTGATAGAGACCGCCCAGAACCGGATAGCGCGGGCCGTTGATGTTGATGATCGGGACCAGTTCCTTGACCTTTTCGGGGCCGATGAATTGGGTCTGCACGCCTTGCAGCGCATTGGCGTGGGCCGTGCGCTGATAGCCGCGCACCTCGTGGTGTGTCTGGGCCAGCATGATCACGCCGCGCGGGCTGAACATCACGTTATAGTTCAGATCCTGAGACATTGTCTCGTACAGCGAGCGGGCTTTTTCATAGATCGCCGCAGACGGGTCCTGCAGGTAATTCGAGCGGATGATGGTGGTGTTGCGCCCGGTGTTGCCGCCGCCCAGCCACCCTTTTTCCAGGATCGCCACGTTGGTGATGCCAAAGTTCTTGCCCAGATAATAGGCCGTCGCCAATCCATGCCCCCCGGCACCGATGATGATCACATCATAGCGTTTTTTCGGCTGTGCATCGCGCCAGGCCCGCTGCCAACCGGTGTGGTGGCGAAAGGCCTCGCGGGCGATGGCAAAGGCTGAGTATTTCTTCATTCAAGCGGTCCCCGGCAAGGATTCGCGCCGCCGTGGCGCATTGGGCTCTTTCTGGGTGAGCAGAGCAAAAAAGAGGATACTCTGCGCGGCAGTTCTTAGCAGTTTTGCGACATGCCCTGCAATCGCACAAATGAGGCTCGGGGTGCAGCAATATGGCCCCTTTTGTCGCAGTGCGTCTCGGGGTATGTGTCCAACCGCAACAACGAACGGATGCGAACCACATGAGTTTTTGGATCATCGCCGCGGCTGGTGCCACCCTTGTAGCGTTGCTGTTGATCCGCGCGGTCTGGCGCGGGGCCAGCGCGCAGGTACCGCAGCACACAGCGCAGGATCTGCAGGTCTACCGCGATCAACTTGCCGAGGTTGCGCGTGACGTGTCGCGGGGTGTGCTGTCGCAATCGGATGCCGGACGGGTCAAAACCGAAATCTCGCGGCGCATTCTGGCCGCCGATGCCGCGCGCGCTGCCCCTGCAGCGC
>JBFGFW010000444.1:0-2538 GCA_041579395.1 Sulfitobacter sp. | reverse complement strand
TCGATGATGTCTACGAACTGGCTTACGGAGAGCAGCAAAAGCGCCTCTCCATCCTGACCTCTGCGCCAAATGATCTGAAAATCTCGCCCGATTCCGAGATCGGCACGCCCGGCGCGGCACTGCATCTGGATTGCGCGCTGACCTTCATGTCGCCCGACGGGCAGACGTATGACGCGATCCTGCTGGTCGAGGTGGATGATAAAGGACACGCCGAAGACATATATCTGGTTCCGCTCAGCGCGCTGACGTCGAAAGTTGAATACAGAATCGTAGGGATCGATACCAAGACCGCGCATCAGAAGTTCGCGCAAGTGGCCTGCGTGTCGTTCACCCGCGGCACGCACATCACCATGGCATCAGGCGAGCAGCGCCCGATCGAGGCATTGAAAATCGGTGACCGGGTGCTGACCCGCGACGACGGCGTACAGGTGGTGCGGTGGATCGGCCAAAACACGGTGCGCGCCGTCGGTGAGTTTGCCCCCATCTGCATAAAGGCAGGCACCTTGAACAACGATCACGACCTGATCCTCAGCCCCGACCACCGGCTGTTCATCTACCAGCGCGAAGACCGGCTGGGCGCTGGACGTTCGGAACTGCTGGTCAAGGCGCGCCATCTGGTCAACGGCGATACCGTCCGCGTCCAAGACGGCGGATTTGTCGATTATTTTCAGCTGCTGTTCGACGGCCACCAGATCATCTATGCCGAAGGCATCGCCGCTGAATCCATGTTGATCGACAGCCGCACCAAAGCGGTGCTGCCGCAAGAATTGTCTGACGCCATGGGCGACGTCATTGCGGGCCATTCCGATCTGCCCCACGCCGGGCTGGACGTCAGCGAACCGCTGCTCAACCGCCCCGACGCGGCGGAACTGCTGCGCAAAGCCAGCTTGCGCTGATCAGTCGGGTCACATGTTGTAGAAGAACTCCTCGCGGGTGATCTTGCCGTTGGACACGTGATAGACGCCGACTTCTTTCATGTCGAATTCCTTGCCGCTTTCCTTTTCCTTACCCTTCATCTCGAAGGTGACGGCAAACCGGTCATCGCCGTGCAGCATCGGGTCGCTGACCTTGAGGTCCTTGACCTCCATCGCGTTTTCCCACCATTCGTGCTTGCCTTTGATCCCGGCAATTCCCTTGGTCTCGCGGCCATTGCCCTGATCGGTCGCCTCGACGGACACGGCATCCGATGCGTAAAGCTTGTCCAAATTCTTGGCGGTCCGACCCTCGCGGCAGCCGGCGACCAGTTCTTGGGCGATCTCTTGCAGTTTCATGTGTCGACTCCCCAAATGTTGATGCTCATGCGGCATTATACACCCGTTCCGGGCACCACGCTTGGGTTTTGCGACGCCGCCTGAATTTAGGCACACTTGCGCCCAAGGGGCGGCGTGGATATATGCCCATTCATGTTGGATACCCCCTCAAACCGCCCCGCATTGCCCCCTGAAATTGCCCGGCGTCGTACCTTTGCGATCATCAGTCACCCTGATGCAGGCAAGACGACGCTGACGGAAAAGTTTCTGTTGTTCGGGGGCGCGATTCAGATGGCCGGACAGGTGCGCGCCAAAGGTGAAGCGCGGCGCACCCGGTCAGATTTCATGGCGATGGAAAAAGACCGCGGCATTTCTGTTTCAGCCTCTGCGATGTCATTCGATTTCGTCAACAAGGGCACGAATTACCGCTTCAATCTGGTGGACACGCCCGGCCACTCAGATTTTTCTGAAGACACCTATCGCACGCTGACTGCGGTGGATGCGGCTGTGATGGTCATTGACGGGGCCAAGGGCGTGGAAAGCCAGACGCAAAAACTGTTCGAAGTGTGCCGCATGCGCGACCTGCCGATTCTGACATTTTGTAACAAGATGGACCGCGAAAGCCGTGACGTCTTTGAAATCATAGATGAAATTCAGCAGAATCTGGCGATTGACGTGACACCGGCAAGCTGGCCCATCGGTGTCGGCCGGGATTTCATCGGCTGCTATGACATCCTGCGCGACCGGCTGGAGCTGATGGACCGCGCCGACCGCAACAAGGTGTCGGCCTCGATCGAGATCAACGGGCTGGACGATCCAAGGCTGGCCGAACATGTGCCCGCCGTCCTGCTGGAAAAGCTGCGTGAAGACCTTGAGATGGTGCGCGAACTGATGCCGCCGCTGGACCCCCGCCTGATGGCCGAAGGGTCGCTGACCCCGATCTGGTTTGGCTCTGCGATCAATTCGTTCGGGGTCAAGGAATTGATGGACGGCATCGCCACATATGGGCCAGAACCGCAAATTCAATCGGCAGAACCCCGCAAGATTTTACCTGAGGAAACAAAGGTTTCCGGCTTTGTCTTCAAGGTGCAGGCGAACATGGATCCCAAACACCGCGACCGCGTCGCATTTGTCCGGCTGGCATCGGGTCACTTTCTGCGCGGCATGAAATTGACCCATGTGCGGTCCAAGAAATCCATGGCCGTGACCAATCCGGTGATGTTTCTGGCCGCCGATCGCGAACTGGCCGAGGAAGCGTGGGCCGGCGACATCATCGGCATCCCCAACC
>JBFGFW010000443.1:0-2541 GCA_041579395.1 Sulfitobacter sp. | reverse complement strand
TGGCAAGGTATGCCCCCCACCCCAACATCGCCACCTGAGTGAGAAGGCGAATGATGCGTGATCCGGCGGCCGTCATGATGTTGCGGTCCTGGGCCCGCACTTGCGCGGTCAGCGAGTTTGCCGTGTCGCGCCCCCAGATCGTCACCGTTTCCGGTATCATGGCAAGCGCGTTGATGATCTGTGAATTGCGGGCCATTGAATCGAGATGCATGTTTGCTTTCGACTGGGCCATGTTCGCTTCGGCAAAAGGTTTAGCGGTAAGCCGTTGGTTGATGATGGCCACGACGAGCAACAGCAGGCTCGCTCCCACGACGATGGATCCCAAATGCGGATGGACAAGGAAGATCGCGAAAATGAACAGCGGGGCAAAGGGGACATCAAGGAACGAGATCAGCGTGCCGGACGTAAGGAAGCCCCGCAAGGTCTGCAAATCGCCCAAGGTCTGATATTCGCGGCCGGTACCGTGCAACGAGGCATGCGCTGCCGCACTGAGGATGGGCGCGCCAAGCCTCACGGCCACCTCGACTGCGGTCCGCATCAGGATGAAGCGGCGAAACGCGTCAAAGATCGCCTGAAACACAACCGCGCCAACGATGATGATCGTCAACATGATCAGCGTGTCGACGGATCGGCTGGTCAAAACGCGGTCCGATATCTGAAATAGGTAAATAGGGATCGCGAGGATCAGCAAGTTGGTTGCGCAGGTCAGCACCAGCACCGCCACAAGGTTACGTTTGACAGCACCAAGCCCCAGCTTGAGGCTTTGGCCAAAGTCATCTTCGCGCAGCCGTTTGTGGAATTTTGGGGGTGGGCCGCCCCGGCCACCGCCGCCAGCTGGCGGAGTGTCATCGGGTCGCTTGACCTTGATCGGTCCGGTATCACCTTCGATGGTGGTGCCAGGCAAATCGCTGGGCTCGGTCCTGCGTGCTGCTGGATGAGGTACTGTTTTCTGATCTGGCTGGGCGTCGCAATCGGGCGATGTGACTACATTTACCGATTCAAATTCTGACGAAGCGGCCTGTTCCGGCGGCCCATCTGTTTTCAGTGTGGCTGGTAAGACGTCTATCGAAGACTGTTTGCTTTTCTCGTAATGTCTGGCAACAGCGACGTGTTTCCTCCGAAACGGCACCTCGCTGACGGGATCATCCATAAGCCCGTCATCGACAACCCTTTGGTCGACTGTGAGGTAGAGCGCCATCTTCTTTGAATTGGGGACCGAGAGCGTTATGCGGCCTTGTGGCGACCTAAACAGCGCACCTGCGTGTCTCTCTGAGGGGTCATAATGTTTCAATGAATTACCTTTGCCTTGGTCAAAATCTGTTTTTAGCTCAACATGTTTTGCATGATGTCGGATTGGCTGAATGTGTCGCTGATCATGCCGTTCGTCATCGCGGTTATGTCATCGCCCAAGGACTCCGGCGCAATTTCACCGGTCAGAAAGGCGACCGCTTCATTCGCCAAATCTGCGATTGCGTTGCCCGTTTCCATTATGTCGGTATCCATCAGATTGGCCTGATGGATCAGGGCGTCCGAATATGTATCACCCTTCGCCATCACGACGCTGTCCATGCCGTTGTCCCGAATGGCCGCAATGTTTGCGGCTACGTTTGACCCGGTCGTGATCTGGATCTGTTCCTGCAAAGCGGCGGCAAAGTCGTCGCGCGCCAGATGAACCTGATCCGAGTCGCCAAGAACGTTTTCCTGGTCGACCATGTTCACGGTTGTAAAATCGCCATCGATATAGAGAACCCTGAGGAGTTCCGTGCCAGCAAACGCAGGGTCTTCGGTAACTTCGGTCGGAATTTCATCGTTCCCATCTGCAAAGCCATCAAGGACGTCAGCATAGACCTGCGTGATTTCCGCATCCGTATCCTGACCGACGGTTTGAATCGACGCCTGATTATAGGCAAGGTTATCACCCGTCGAAACGGGGGCAGCAGGCGCGGAGGAGGGACCATCGGACACCGGATCAGGGACGTCATCTGCCATTTCAATGGGCGGATCTTCTGGCGTCTCGGCGTGTGCTGGTGCGGCGTCGGGTACACCGCTTGTCGGGGGCGCATCTTGGGAAGAGCCATCGATTGCTGTTCCCGTCACTTCAGCCGGTTGCGCATCTTCAGTAAGCGCCACGGTATCGGGTGAAGCTGCGATGCCTTCTTCAAGAACTACGCCTGGGGTTGCGACCTGTGTTGGCGCGTCCACAATGCTTTGAATTGACGTCAGGCCTGCCGTGGTCTCAATGGTTTCCGGTACGTCTGAAACGGGAAGCGTCTTGGTCACTGCGACCTGCTTCGGGTCGATGGTATCGACGACATCGCTGTCCAGAATGATATTCAGTTGATTGACCATATTGATGTCGATCAGGTCGCCGCCAACCAGGATCAGATCATACTGATAGCCAAATTCCCGTGCGTCCAGGCCGCTGTTGATGGCATTTTCGCCCAGACCCAAGAACGTCGCGGCCCCTGAAAATGTTACGACGGCCTGATCGTTGTCGGTCGTAAATGTGTGCTGCTTGACCCAGTTGACCTGCGTCACCGG
>JBFGFW010000442.1:0-2543 GCA_041579395.1 Sulfitobacter sp. | reverse complement strand
TGCGCGCAGCACTCATTGGCCAACTTTGCGCCTTTCGCATCGGTCGTTGACCTGATCAACCTTCCGTATTTCTGCGGCTCGAACCAGCGGTTTACCAACCTGACCTCGTCGGAAACGTGGAAAAGCGAAGTCGACCCCAAGATCGCCGCGTCGGGCTTCAAATCCCTTTTCTATATTGTGATCGACCCCCGCGTCGTCGCTGTGCGTAAGGGTGGCAACGCAATCATCACCCCGGCAGACATGGCCGGCGTCAAGTTCCGGGTTCCCGGGTCCGCTATGTTGCAGCAATATTACAGCATGGTGGGTGCAAACCCGACACCGGTTGCCTGGGGCGAGACACCTTCGGCAATCCGTCAAGGTGTTGCCGATGCGCTTGACCCGTCCGTCGGGGCGCTGCACGTCTTTGGTTTCGGCGAAATCCTGAGCCACGTAACGTTTACCCAGGCCGTTCCAGACAGCCAGGTCTATTCGGTCAACCTGGAATGGTTCAATTCGCTCCCTGAAGATGTTCAGCAGGGCATCGAACTTGCCGGTGAAATCACCCAGGCGCAGAACCTTGCCAAAGTACCGGCGGCCCGCGCCTATGCCATGTCGGAGCTTACGAAAAACGGTGTCGAGTTCCACACCCTGACCGAAGATCAGTTGGGCGAATGGAAAGACGCTGGCGGCTATCAAAAGCCCGAGTGGGACCAGTTCAAGACGGATCTGGCCGGTGACATGGATACGTTCAAGCGCCTCGAAGAAGCGGCGGGCACCATGGGCCGCTACTACGTCAACGACGCGTAAATACCCCGGATCGGCACCCGTTCGGTGCCGGTCCGCATCACGCTTTGGGATAGTTTGAAACTCAGGGAGCGGGCAGCGTTATTCACGCGCCCGAACGGGAGAACTTCATGTCGCGGATATTCAATGCCTTGGACAAGAATGCGGAGCGTTGGCTGCTTCTAGTCTTCTACGTGATGCTTGTCGGGACGATGTTCGTCGAAGTCGTTCGCCGCGAGGTGTTTTCGTATTCCTCGATCTGGGGCGAAGAGATGGTGCGCTATTCCTTCATCTACCTTGCCTGGATCGGCGCATCGGCGGCAGTGAAGGAACGCGGCCATATCCGCATCGACGTGATCCTGAATTACCTGCCCAACAGGGTCAAAACGCTATTCTACATGTTCGGTGACGTGGTCATGCTGATCGTCGCTTTGATCGCGCTTTATTGGTCATGGGAGACTGTCCACGTGTCGTGGAAGTTCGGGTCGGTTACGCACGGGCTTCGCATTTCCCAGGTCTGGTTCCTGTTTGCCGTGCCATTTGGTTTCGCGCTGGTCACGTTTCGGCTTGTCCAGTCCTTCCTTCGGGATTTCTCAGATCTTCGTCACGGGCGCTCCGTGTACGAAGGCGACAAACTTTTCGATTGAGGGTCTGAGGCATGCTTTGGCAACAAATAGAAAACCAACCCGTCATTCTTGGCTGGGACTTCTACATCCCGATCATGGTCTTCGTGGTCCTTGTCATCATGGCGGTGCCTGTCTGGGCCTCTATCGGGGCTGCGGCGATCCTGATGCTGGTAATTTCAGGCGCATTGCCGCTTAGCCTACTGGGCGAAAGCCTGTTTCACGGGATCGACCATTTCGCCCTGACCGCCGTTCCGTTGTTCATCCTGACTGGCGACGTGCTGGTGCGAACCGGGCTGTCAAAGAAGTTCCTTGATGTGGCCGAGGCGATAACCTGCTGGGCCAGGGGCGGCTTTGGGTCGGCAACGGTTCTGGTCTGCGGCATGTTCGCGGCCATCTCGGGGTCGGATGCGGCGGGTGCCGCTGCCGTGGGTCGGATGACAATCGACCGTCTGGTCGAAAGCGGCTATCCCCGGCCCTATGCCTGCGCGCTGGTTGCAGCGGGTGCCTGCACCGGCATTCTGATCCCGCCTTCGATCGCCTATATCATCATCGGTCTTGTGCTGGGTGTGAACGTGTCAATCCTGTTCCTGGCGGCGGTCGTCCCCGGTCTTCTGGTGCTGCTGTCCATCCTGATCACCAACACTCTGATCAACCGCCGTCACGCCTATGAAGGTGGCGGCCTGATGACGGTCGGCGAATGGGCCGGAAACCTTTGGCGGTCAATCAAGTCTGGCTGGTACGCCTTTCTGGTGCCGGGCATCATCTTTTACGGCATCTTTTCGGGCCGCCTGACCCCAACCGAAGCCGGTGCTATCGCCGTGATCGTCACCATCGCCATCGGGTTTATCCTTGGCACGTTGCGGTTCTCTGATTTCCCCGCGATGCTGGTCAGTTCGGCCAAGGTCAACGGGGTGATCCTGCCGATCATCGCCTTCTCGCTTCCGTTGGCGCAGGCGCTTGCCATTCTTGGGGTACCGCAGGGCTTTGTCGCGGCGGCCACCAGCGTCAGCGAAGAGCCGTGGGTGCTGATCATCATGATGATTCTGATCCTGATCGCAGCGGGCTGTGTGATGGAAACCACGCCCAATATCGTGATCCTTGCGCCAATCCTGTTCCCGCTGGCGCAAAGTATCGACATGAACGAGATCCAGTTCT
>JBFGFW010000441.1:0-2545 GCA_041579395.1 Sulfitobacter sp. | reverse complement strand
CCAGATCAAGGGCGCGTTGCAACCCTTGGGTGGACGAGACGATGCCAGAGAGGACGATGCCGTCATTTGCGGTGCGTACTTCGATTTTCTCGCCCGGAAGGATCTGGCGCAGCCGCTCCTTGAATTCCGATACGTCTGCAGCCACACGCACGTCGACGTTGGTGATCAACTGCCCCGCAGCGTCAAGCAATGTCAGCGTTGTCAGCCCGGGCGATTTGCCCAGGACATAGATGGTACGGTCCGACAACGATGAGATGTCGGCGATACCGGGGTTCGCAATGCTGAGTTCGGCGAACGGAATGTCGCTTTCAACCACCACCGCGCGGTTCATCGGGACTTCCAATATTCGATTGGTGCCCTTTTTGACCACGCGAAGCGTATCAGCTTGTACGTTTGTTGGTGCAGCCATAATAATTGGCGTTGCGCATATCGTCAGCCCCAGTAGGGCTGCTTGCATAAATCTATCAATTTTCATGTGACCTGCCTTTGTGATCACGCCTCTGGATAGGGTCTTAGCGCCCGCCGTTTGAACTACTGTGCGTTCATTTAATTTTTTTTGCAAGAATCAATGACTACGCAATGTCCAGGGTTGTGGATTAAGGGCAACATGTGCCTGAAACGCCAGACGCCGCGCAGAGCTGCGCGGCGTCTGGAACGGGTGGCGATCCGATCAGTTTGTGCAGGGGATCGGGATCTCTACCACTTCTGCGCCGCGACGGGTGCGGATCGTGCAAACCTTTTCTTTGGCAATCTCGGCTTTGACCGTCTCGTCTGCGATGCCAAGAAGGCTGCGCTGATCAACTTCAATCTCTGACGCGATGGTGTCGTCTTCGGCACCGACAAGCGACAGCGACAGCTTGCCTGTTGATTGCGCTTGCGCCAAAGCGGCCACTTGATGGGGTTTGACGGCAACTGTGACGGTTTGCGCAATGTTGTATTCATTGATCTCGCCGCCGGCACTTTGGTCAATCGCGATCAGTTTGACGCCTGCTTCGATCAGCTTGGTCACTTCGCCCGAGTTGCGCGAGTTGTTGTCGCTGACGTTCACGCGGCCCGTCCAATAGACATCGACCCGGTCACCGGGGCGCAGGAACCCTGACACCCCGCTTGAAACGTCAACCTTGATTGTGAACGCGCGGGTGCCACGGACCAGTCGTGATGTAAGGCCGGTATCTTCGCCCGGCTCCGTCACTTTGACGGCCATGATTGCTTCGTCTTTTTCCATAGCTCTCAGCACAACGCGAAGCTCTTCGCTGTTTTCAGGAAAGAGCACGGTCTTGTCTGTAAACGCGCCTTCGGGGACCGCGTTTTCCGGCCATGATACTTCGCGTACATCCTCTTGTTTCAGTTGCTGCCCGTATTTCAGGGGTTTTTCTGCTACATAGACGGTGATTGTCGGAACGATGCGCGCAAGGGCTTCTTGTGCCTGAGCGTTTGCCATCTGATATTCACCGATGCGGTCTTTTGCCAGATAGACCGCGCCGCCTGCCAAAGCGATGCCGGCCAACAGGACCAATCCAAATACCATTCGCATTTTGCTTACCTCTTTTAATGCCGCCGGATCTGTCCGGCTGTGATTATTTTCCAGAAGTACCGGGCGATTGTGGCCACAGTATGAAAAGGAAGGGGCCATCTTTGGCGCGAAATATACGCAAATGGCTTCAAGCTTGAATCAATGTTGGATGACGTCGGCTTGACTCAAGAAACGCAAGCGCGGGTCAGAAAGCCGAAGGCAGGGCCTTAAGGGTTCAGTAACCGCCGGGCGTGCCTTTGACAGTATTGTCAGCCAGATCAACCGCACCAGATTTTATGGAAGTCATGGTGGTCGCCCCCAACAGGACGACGGCAGCACACAAGACAACCCAGTCCACGGTGACTGCTCCGTCATCGGTTGATTGAAATTTTCTCAGCTTTAACAGCATTGAACCGCAACCTTAAGGTTAATTTTGCTATGAAAATGGCCGCACTCTGACGTGCAGAATGCGGCCTAAATCTTTTCAGACTAGTTAGCCAGGTTGGCTATTAGGTGGGCTTCTGAGTAGCCATGAACGAGTTTGTGTCGCTTGTCAGGTTGGATGCGCCAGTCTCGATCGAGGTATAGGCAGCAACGGCCAGGCCAACGACAGCAGCTGTCAGGACAACCCAGTCAACAGTCACGGCACCG
Source organism: Sulfitobacter sp. (assembly GCA_041579395.1). GTDB lineage: Bacteria > Pseudomonadota > Alphaproteobacteria > Rhodobacterales > Rhodobacteraceae > Sulfitobacter. Next base: position 381 of record JBFGFW010000441.1, on the reverse strand, counting down.
GAATCGTCATTGCGGAAGTTTTTGATAAAGTTCATCATGTTATGTCCCTCCAAGGATCATTAAGTTTTTCAATCTCAACCCTGTCGTCCGTTTCGATGCTTCTCTCTCAATTCCGCATCTGGCTGACTTGGTATGAGCCTATATAGCCTTGTGAATGGGGCACGAATTTGGCGGCAATTGTGACATTTCGTTTTTCAGGGCCGGTTTTTGGCAGGATTATTGTAGCCCACTGATACGAAAAGATTTTCCATCTTCATTTTTTGTTATCCTTGATGGGAAGCGGGGCAGGATTGCATCAATTATGGCGAAATCGCCATGTTCCCTGCCATGTTTGGTTGGTTTGGCGAAGGTTTCCGTGCGAGATTGCTGAAAAAGAGCATT
>JBFGFW010000440.1:0-2560 GCA_041579395.1 Sulfitobacter sp. | reverse complement strand
GATGTGATCCTGCCCGCGAGCGCATTTGCCGAAAAGAACGGAACCGTGACCAACACAAACCGTCAAGTACAAATGGGCCGCCGCGCGGTTGCCGCCCCCGGCGACGCCAAGGAAGACTGGTGGATCGAAGTGGAACTGGCCAAGCGGTTGGGGCTTGCGTGGAGCTATGATCACCCGCGCGAGATATTTGACGAGATGAAGCTGAACATGTCGTCGCTGAACAACATCACCTGGGACCGTCTGGAGACCGAAGGCGCTGTGACCTATCCGTCGACAAGTCCGACCGATCCGGGGCAGGCGATTGTCTTTGGCGATGGCTTCCCGCGCAAAGACGGGCGTGCAAGGTTCACCCCCGCCAGCATTATCGCGCCCGATGACACGCCTGACGAAGACTTTCCGATGATCCTGACCACGGGCCGACAGCTTGAACATTGGCACACGGGGTCGATGACCCGTCGGTCAGGGGTGCTGGATTCGCTCGAGCCCGAGGCGAACTGTTCGCTGCATCCGTCCACACTGCGCAAGCTTGGCGTGGCTCCGGGCGAAAATGTGCGGCTGTCCACCAAGCGCGGCTCGATCGAGATCATGGCCCGCGAAGATCGTGCGGTTTCGCCCGATATGGTGTTTCTGCCCTTTGCGTATGTCGAAGCGGCGGCAAATATCTTGACCAATCCGGCGGTTGATCCCTATGGCAAGATTCCCGAGTTCAAATTCTCGGCCGTCAAGGTCGAGGCCGCGAACAGGGCTGTCGCTGCGGAATAACCGATGCAAATCGACCCGGATCGCTTTTTGGCCGACCTGCATGATCTGCGCAGCTTTGGCGCGGCAGGGGCGGGCAAGGGCGTCGTGCGCCCGGCCTATGGTGACGCGGACGTGGCTGCACGCGCTTGGCTGGCGGACCGAATGCGGGATGCTGGGCTGCGGGTGCAGATTGATCCGATGGGCAACGTCTTCGGTTTGGCCGACGGTCCTTCGATTTTGCTGGGGTCGCATTCCGACAGCCAACCCGAGGGCGGCTGGCTGGACGGTGCGCTTGGCGTGATTGCGGCGTTGGAAGTCGCGCGGGCAGCAAAGGCGGAAGGCGGCCCGCGCGTGTCTGTCGTGTCATTTCAGGACGAGGAAGGGCGCTTTGGCGTGACCACGGGCAGTGCCGTCTGGTCTGGCCAGTTAACGCTGTCGGATGCCGATATGCTGACCGATCACGCGGACATTGCCTTGGGCGATGCGCGGCAAGTCATGGCCGATCTTGTGACCGGCACGGTGTCGCCTGATCCCTTCACCGGCTTTATCGAACTGCATATCGAACAGGGGCCGACGCTGGACACCAGCGGCGAACAGATTGGAATCGTTACGGATATCGTCGGTATCCGCGACATGAAGATCACCTTCGAGGGGCAGCAGAACCACGCCGGAACCACGCCGATGCATCTGCGCCGCGATGCATTTCAAGCGCTGTCGACCTTCAACGGCCTGTTAAACGACCGGCTGCGCAATGTGGTAACGCCGCAAAGTGTCTGGACCATCGGGCATGTGACCTTGCATCCGAACGCGTCGTCCATTGTACCGGGGCGCGCGGTGTTTTCGATGCAATGGCGCGATGCGGATGCGGACCGGTTGGCGCGCATGGAAGCGATCATTCGCGACACCGCAGCCGAGGTGGCGGAAGCCCACGCGATGACGTTGAGTTATGGTCCGTTGTTGGGGCTGGATCCTGTCGCGATGGATGCGCGGTTGCGCACGGCCCTGCGGGCGGGGGCCGAAAAGGTGGCCCCCGGCAAGTGGCGCGATATGCCGTCGGGGGCGCTGCATGATGCCACCAACGTCGCGCGGCTGATGCCGGTTGCGATGCTGTTTGTGCCTTCCATCGGCGGGCTTAGCCATACGTTTGAGGAAGACACGGCAGAGGCTGATTTGGTGGCCGGGGTGCAGGTGCTGGCCCACGCCGTTGCGACGCTGGGGTCAGGCGCGTAGATATCCGCGCCGCTCTGCTTGGTTGCGATGGAAATCAGCGACCTGTGACGCTTCGCTTAGATTGCCAAAGCATTGAACCACGGCGCGCGGGCGGCCCCCCGCCAGCCCCCATTCGCGCAGCACGGACACTTCGCTAAACAGGTTCATCGCGATTTCCACGCGGTAAAACAGCTGTCTTTGGGCGCGGTTGGAACGGTAAAGCAGACATTCAAGCATGGGGTGAATCTAGCTGGCCTTGCCTACTGCGTGCAATGAAAAACGATGCCTGCCCAGCGATTTTGGATGACGCCGGGTCGTATGGGTGAGACGCTAGATCATCTGTATTTGGGAGAAACCGTAGATGACCGATGAACCGCACCTGACCCGCACCGACCATCCCGGCGGTGTGGCCTGCCTTGCGTTGAACCGCGCGCCAGTGAATGCGCTGTCTGCACAGTCACTGATGCAGTTTGCTGACACGATCAAAGCGTTAGAGGCGGAGGCGGCGGTGCGGGCGATCGTCATCACATCGCCGTTCAAGGTTTTCTCCGCCGGGCTGGACCTGAAAGAGGCGCAGTCGTTTGATCTGGTTGACCAACATGCCATTGTC
>JBFGFW010000439.1:0-2563 GCA_041579395.1 Sulfitobacter sp. | reverse complement strand
GACGGATCTTCCTCGGCGAATACCGTCTCAAGCAATGCCAGCGCGGTCTGCTGGGTCAGTTGATCGATGATGATCTGCGCCATGATATCCGGGTCGGGGGCCAGCATGTCACCGGCACCTGTGCGCCTGCGGCCAAACAGGCGCAGCGCCTTACGCGCAGCGTCGGCGTCCCAGGCATCGACGCGCCCCAAGGCGTGGCTGGCATCGGACGGTGTCACACCTGCCACCTGCACCAACCCGCGTTCGACAAGACGTTTCAATGCCCCGGTTTCTATTCTGGATCGCAGGATGTCGCCAAGCGGATGCACCGCGTCACCGATCCGGTCCAGCAATGTCTGTTCCCTGGGCCCTATCCCTTCAAGTGCCTGCCCGGCCACGGCGCGCACAAATCGCCCGTCAAAATCTCCTGGTGTGGTGGTGCGCAGCTGTGCATCCAGCGTCGCATGCACAACCTCCGGGGCCTCCATCGCGATCAGCGACACCGGCAGCACACGTTTCGGCCCCAAGGTGACTCCGCCCTTAAGACCCTCGGTCAGGAAATGCGCCTCGCTGTCGCCGCCCAGACCCGTGGTCCGCATCGCGACAGCTTCGACCATGGTGCGATAGGCCCCCACCTGTGCGCCTGCCGGATCAATCGCCGGCCGTCCACCACGCAGCAGTGCGACATCGGTGGTCGTGCCGCCGATATCGCTGACCAAGGCATGATCCGCCCCGGTCATCCAGCGCGCGCCGACGATGGATGCCGCCGGGCCGCTCAGGATCGTTTCAATCGGACGTTCGCGGGCCTGCGCGGAAGAAATCAACGCACCGTCCCCGCGCACCACCATCAGCGGGGCGGTGATGCCGATCTCGATCAGCACGTCTTCGGCCCGGCCGATCAACCGGTCGATCATGCCAATCAGCCGCACGTTCAACACCGCGGTCAAAGCGCGCTTTGGCCCGTTCAGCTTTGCCGACAATTGATGCGACGATGACACGGGCCGGCCGGTGATCTGATGCACCAGATCCGCGACACGCAATTCATGCGCCGGGTTCCGGGTGGCAAACTGGCTGGCCACGGCAAACCCGCTCACGTCATCTTTGTGCGCGGTCAGAAACGCCGTCAGGGTCGCCTCGTCCAGCGGTGCCGCTTCGCCCCCGGCGTGGTTGTGCCCGCCCTCTATCACAAGGTGCGGATCGCCTTTCAACGCGTCGGCCAATCCGTGCGTTCCCAGATCGCGCTCCTTGAAGCCGACATAAATCAGTGCGACACGCCCGCCCTGCCCTTCGACAAGCGCATTTGTGGCCAACGTGGTGGACAGCGACGCCAGTGACACGTCGGCGGCGTCAACGCCCGCTTCGGCCAGCACGGCGCGTACGGCATTGCCGACCCCGATGGCCAGATCGGCACGGGTGGTCAGCGCCTTGGCCGATGCGATGACGACCGCCTCGTCGCGGATCAGCACCGCGTCGGTATAGGTTCCGCCCGTATCCACGCCCAGCAGCAACGCCATCGCCTTCTCCTTGCACAGCATTACAGCGGGTTTAGTGGTTCCGCGCCCGGCGTCCAGTCTGTTTGCGTCACTTCATCGTCAATCTGTCAACCGCCCACCGGGCAGCATCGGCCACCGTGGCGTCAGGGTCGTCTGCCAAGGCCCGCGCAACGGGTGCCAGATCCGCAAGTCCCGAGTTGCCAATCGCATAAAGCACGTTGCGCACAAAACGGTCGCGTCCGATGCGTTTGATCGGTGATCCCGCATAGGTCGTGCGGAATGCGGCATCATCCAGCAGGGCCAACTCGGCCAGGTCCGGCGCGGTGTCCGGCCCGTGATAGCGCATGTCGCTGGCGGCCACGGCAAACTTGTTCCAGGGACACGCGGCAAGACAATCGTCACAGCCATAAATGCGGTTGCCCATCAGCGCCCGCAGATCAACGTCCACCGGGCCTTTGTGCTCGATCGTCAGATACGAGATGCAGCGTCTTGCATCCAACTGATAGGCTGCAGGAAATGCATCCGTCGGGCAGACATCCAGACAGGCGCGGCACGTACCGCAATGGTCCGCCTCTGCGGCGTCGACCTCCAGATCAAGCGTCGTAAAGATCGCGCCCAGAAACGCCCAGTTGCCCCAATCGCGGCTGACCAGATTGGTGTGCTTTCCCTGCCAGCCCAGACCCGCCGCCTGGCCCAGTGCCTTCTCCGGAACGGGTGCCGTATCGACAAAAACCTTGACCTCGCACTGCTGTTGTTCGATCAGCCAGCGCGCCAGACGTTTCAGACGCTTCTTGACGATATCATGGTAATCGCGCTCCTGCGCATAGACCGACACGGCCGCCTTCTCGGGCAATTCCAAGACCGTCCGCGGATCGTGATTCGGGGTATAGCTTTCGGCCAGCATGATCACAGACCGCGCTTCGGGCCATAACGCGCCAGGATCACCGCGCCACGCCATGCGGTCCGCCATCCAGCCCATCTGACCATGATAGCCCGCCTCGATAAAGGCCGCCAACCGCTTGGGAACGTCCGGCACATCCGAAGGGCGGCAAACCCGGCAGGCTACAAACCCTTCGGCAAGGGCCTGTTCG
>JBFGFW010000438.1:0-2569 GCA_041579395.1 Sulfitobacter sp. | reverse complement strand
TGGCAATCGTGATTTTCCTTGCCCAGATGAGCCAGTTCAAGGTGCCCGGCACGATGGTCGACACCGGGCACGGCATGTCCGGCGGGCAATGGCTGTCGGGGCAACCGCTGGTTCTTATGCTGGCCCTCGTGGCCGCGACCATGGCGATCATCTGGGTGATGCCACGCATCACGAAACTCATTCCGGCCCCGCTTGCAGGTATTGGGATTGTCGCGGTGGTGGTGATCGCGACGGGGATGGACGTGCCGCGGGTGGGCGATCTGTCGTCGATCCAGGGCAGCTTTCCGTCGTTCCACATGCCCTTTGGGGACGGTTTAGGGCTTTATGGCACGGCCCTTGCGCCACTCACGCTTGAGACATTCTATATCATCCTGCCATATGCCGTGATCCTGGCGGCCATCGGCTTGATTGAATCGCTGCTGACGCTGAACCTTGTCAGTGATCTGACCAACACGCGCGGCGGGGCCAGCCAGGAATGTATCGCCCAAGGCGTGGCCAACACCGTCACCGGGTTCTTCGGCGGCATGGGCGGGTGTGCGATGATCGGCCAGTCGATGATCAATGTGAAATCGGGGGGGCGGACACGGGTGGCCGGCATCGCTGCGGCAGTGTTCCTGCTGCTGTTCATTCTGGTCGGATCGTCCCTGATCGAACAGATCCCGCTGGCCGCACTGGTTGGGGTGATGTTCATGGTCGTGATCGGAACATTCGCGTGGAATTCGCTGACGATCCTGCGCAAGGTGCCGCTCACGGATGCATTCGTTATCCTGCTGGTCACGGTTGTCACGGTCTACAAGGATCTGGCTGTTGCCGTGGTGGTTGGGGTCATCGTCTCGGCGCTGGCGTATGCGTGGAACAACGCACGCCGCATCCATGCCAAATCCTATCTCACGCCCGAAGGGGCCAAGGTCTATCAAGTGCAGGGGCCGCTCTTCTTCGGATCGTCCGAAGGCTTTGCAGAACTTTTCAATGTGCAGGATGACCCCGACGAGGTCATCGTCGACTTTGAAGACAGCCGCGTCGTCGACCAGTCGGCGCTGCAGGCGATCGAGACGATTGCAGGCAAATACGAGGACGCGGGCAAACGGGTACAGCTGCGCCACCTGAGCCGCGATTGCCACCGCTTGCTGACCAAGGCAGGCCACCTGATGATCGACAGCGACGATGATCCTGAATATCAGGTCGCGGTCAACTATCAGGTACGCACAAATATTCTGGGTGGCCACTAGCGGGTCTTGCCGTTTTCTTTCAAAGAAAACGGACCGGAATTTTTGAAAAATTCCGGGACCTTGGTCAATCGTCGGGGCGGATCATTTCGAATACTTCCGTAACGCGGGTGTAGTCGCGATAGCCCAGTCGTGACAGCGGCTGATAGGTGGTGATGTCGAAGCGTCCGTCGCGGATGCAGTCATCGCGCAGGTGGACGCCGATCACTTCGCCAAACACCACGAAATTGCTGTCACCTTCAATCTTGACCATCTGTGTCACGCGACATTCCAGACTTGCCGGCGCAGCTGCCACGCGCGCGCAGGCGATTTCGGTGCAGTCGGCCTTGTCGATACCCGCATGGCGAAATTCGTCCGTCCCGTGCGGCAGCGTCGCCGAAGACGCATTCATCGCCTCGCGCATCGCATATTCCACGATATTGACGCAGAAAACGCCGGTTTCGCGGATGTTTGCCATGCTGTCCTTGGTGCCGTCCACGTCGGCTTTGGTACCGGTCGAGGCGAACATGACCTGAGGCGGCGCATAGGCCACGCCGTTGAAAAACGAATAGGGGGCCAGGTTGTCCCGTCCTTGCGCATCACGGGTCGAGATCCATCCGATGGGCCGGGGGGTCACAATGGCATTGAATGGATTGTGGGGCAGGCTATGTCCGTCTTGCGGGCGGTAGAACATCAGAAACTCCTCATGGTTTGCACCCATGGCTAACGGCATGTTAAAGCGTTTGCCACCAGAAAACCGCCCAAAGGCAGCCCAACGTGTACCAGTTGACCCAAGAACGTGACGCGGACCGGTGGGAAGTCGAGGCGCTTTATGACACCTGCTTTGCGCCGGGCCGCGAGGCGCTGTCATCGTACCGCCTGCGCGAGGGCGTGTCGCCTGTTTCGGGTCTCAGCCATGTGGCGCGCGACGACTTGGGTATTCTGGCCGGTGCGATCCGCTATTGGCCGGTGCGCATCGGGCAGTTTCAGGCGTTGTTGCTGGGCCCCGTCGCCGTTCACCCGACCCGCCAAGGCGAAGGGCTTGGCGGGCTGTTGATTGAAAGCAGTCTGGAGCAGGCTATTCCCCTGGGCTGGACGCGTGTGCTGCTGGTAGGTGACGCGCCGTATTACGAACGCTTTGGCTTCACGCTTTTGACTGACATCACGATGCCGCCGCCCACGAACCCGGCGCGTGTTCTGGGCCGGGCGCTGCTGCCGGGGGCCTGGGACGGGATCAAGGGCGAGGTCGTGCGTTGGGCACATTGAAACAGGGGCTCTGGGTCACCACATTCTACCTAATTAATCAAAGAGGCCCGCATGCAAATTGAAAGTAATCTGCCGACCTTCGTCGATGTCGAAGCGCG
>JBFGFW010000437.1:0-2583 GCA_041579395.1 Sulfitobacter sp. | reverse complement strand
TGATCACCTTGTCATCGGCGGTGATCACATCATGGTTCACCCCATAGGCGATTGTTTTCATGACATCTTTGCCGGGGGCCGAGATCAGCACCCGCCGCGCACCGGCGGTCAGATGCTTGGTCGCGTCAGCGTGGGTCAAAAATACCCCCGTGCATTCCAGCACGATATCGATGTCGCCCCAGGGGAGCACTGCGGGATCACGTTTGGCGGTGACGCGGATCGGGCCTTGGCCTACATCCATCGTGCCGTCGCCCAAGGTGACCGCGCGGCCATAGCGGCCATGCACGGAATCAAATTCAAAAAGATGCGCATTGACCTCAAGCGCGGCAAGATCGTTGATCGCCACCACCTGTAGGTTCGTATCGCCCCGTTCCATCAGCGCCCGTAGGACGTTTCGACCGATGCGGCCAAAACCGTTGATTGCCAATTTTACCGCCATTGCGTCCTCCTGTCGCTGATAGCGCTAACATGGTGATTTCCGAACCGGTGTCAACCGGGGGCAGGGGGGGATGATCGCAAGGAAAAATGTTGTGCTGCGTGAACGCGGATCAGCGCCAGAACGCCAGCCATTCGATCAGATCAAGGAACTTCTTGCTGAGAAAAACCAGATGTTCACTGCCGAAGTACAGCGTGTCCACGACCAATGCACCGACCAGCAGAAGTGCCAAAACAAGCGCGATGCGGTTGGTCATGGGGCGGGTCCTTTGGCAGTTCTGCCTTGATATGACAGGACAAAGACCCTGCCGCAAGGCTTAGCCCAGTTTGCCCATGGCCACGGCAAGATCTGCCATCCGCACCGAAAATGCCCATTCATTGTCATACCACGCCAGCACGCGCACCAACCGTCCCCCCACAACCTTGGTCTGATCGGGCGCAAAGATCGAGCTGTGTTCGGTGTGGTTGAAATCGACCGACACTTTCTGCTCGGGGTCATAGGACAGCACCCGGCCCATGGGGCCTTGGGCGGCGGTGCGCACGGCGTCGTTGACGGCGTCGACGGTCACATCGCGGCTGGCATAGAACGTCAGATCGACGGCGCTGACATTCGGGGTGGGCACGCGGATCGCGCTGCCATCCAGCTTGCCCTTCAGGGCGGGCAGTACTTCGCCAAGCGCCTTGGCGGCCCCGGTGGACGTGGGGATCATCGCCATGGCGGCGGCACGGGCGCGGTACAGATCGGCATGGCGCCGGTCCAGCGTCGGCTGGTCGCCGGTATAGCTGTGAATCGTGGTCATAATGCCGGATTCGATGCCAAACGCATCATCCAACACCTTGGCCAGCGGAGCCAGACAATTTGTAGTGCACGACCCGTTCGACACCATCTTGTCGGAGGCCACCAGATCGCCTTCGTTGACGCCGAAAACCACGGTGCGGTCGACATTCTTGCCAGGGGCCGACAGCAGGACACGCTTGGCCCCCTGATCAAGATGGACTTTTGCCAGCGTCCCATCGTTGAACTTGCCAGTGCATTCCAGCACCACATCGCACCCGTCCCAGTTCAGCTTTTCCATGTCGTAGGTCGACATTACTTCCATCGGCCCACGGCCCAAATCCAGCGTGCCATTGCCGACCTTCACCTCATTGGGAAAGCGCCCATGTACTGAATCGTATTTGATCAGATGCGCCGCCGTCTCAAGCGGGCCCGTGGCGTTGATCCGAACCACTTCGATGTCATCGCGCCCCGATGCCGCAATGTGGGACAGGGTGCAGCGGCCGATGCGGCCAAATCCGTTGATACCGACTTTGATGGTCATGGGAATATCCTTTTTTGGCAACAAAAAACGAAGCCGGGGCAATTGGACGTTCTATATCCGCTGCCCCATAACGGGTTAAAGAGCTAATGCGGCTGGATTTCGGGATGTTAGCGTTAAATGTCATTGTTGGCAGGAAATCCCTTAGGGGCTTTGCCTTGGCGCGGCGCTGCGCTACCTTGCGAACAAATAAATCTGGAGAGTTGTGATGAGTAGTTTGCTGGCCCTGTTGGATGATGTTGCGGCGATAGCCAAGGTGGCGGCGGCAAGCGTCGACGACGTTTTCGGACAAGCGGCCAAAGCCAGTGCCAAGGCCGCGGGGGCGGTGATTGACGACGCCGCTGTGACGCCGAAATATGTGCACGGATTCGAAGCGCACCGTGAATTGCCGATTATCTGGCGCATCACCAAAGGGTCGCTGAAGAACAAGCTGGTGTTCTTGTTGCCTGCCGGATTGATTCTGGCCAATTTCGCACCATGGGCGATTTCGCCGTTGCTGATGCTGGGCGGGGCCTATCTATGCTTTGAAGGGGCAGAAAAGGTGGCCCACTCCCTTGGCATAGGCGGGAAAGGTCACGAGGACCATCCCGGCAAGAAAACGGTGGTCGATGACCCTGCTCATCTTGAAGAAGAAAAAGCCAAGGGCGCGATCAAGACCGATTTCATCCTGTCAGCCGAGATCATGACCATCGTCCTGTCCAGCTTGCCGGTAAGCAATTTCTGGATGGAAGCGTCGGCACTGGCGGCGGCTGCGGTGATCATCACGGTGGCGGTCTATGGATCGGTCGCGCTGATCGTCAAGGCGGATGATCTGGGGCTGTTGATGGCCAAG
>JBFGFW010000436.1:0-2583 GCA_041579395.1 Sulfitobacter sp. | reverse complement strand
GTGCATGATCTGTCGGTCGTGTTTTTCACCCAGCTTGCCCCGTCCAGTTCATACCCTGCGCGCCCGCAGCTCAAGGCGCTTGTTCACGGAGCACTTACATGAACAAAATTCTATGGACCCCGTCGCAAGAGCGCGCGGAGGCGTCCACCATGGCACTGTTCGAGAAATATCTGAAGGACAAGCGCAACCTGAACTTTGGCGACTACAACGCCATGTGGCTTTGGAGCGTGGATGATCTGGATGCGTTCTGGTCCTCGATCTGGGAATTTTTCAACGTGCAGGCCAGCCAGACCTACACCACCATTCTGGCCAGTCAGGAAATGCCAGGTGCCGTGTGGTGCCCCGGTGCGATGTTGAATTTCACCGATCAGATCATGAAGCACGTCGACAACCAGCCGGATACGGCCGCCTTGGTCGTGCAGTCGGAAACCTTTGGCCGCACGAAAATCAGCTGGTCTGAACTGCGCGCCCAAGTTGCCAGCGTCGCCAAGAATCTGCGCGATATGGGCGTGGAACGGGGCGACCGGGTCGTGGCCGTCCTGCCCAATACCGAAGCCGCGATAATCGCCTTTTTGGCCACTGCCAGTATTGGTGCCATCTGGTCGCTCTGCGCCCCGGACATGGGCCACGTGGCCATTCTGGATCGTTTCAAACAGATCGAACCGAAGGTGCTGATCGCGCAAGACGGCTATGTCCACGCCGGAAAGAAAATCGACCGCCGCGATGTTCTGAAAGACATCGAAGCCCAGTTGCCCAGCCTGATCCAATGCGTGACCATCCCGGTCGTGGGAAAGTTGCCGAAAGGGCATATCGCCTGGGATGACCTGCTGCATGACGAGGCCGAATACGAATCCTCGCAGGTGCCGTTCGATCATCCGCTGTGGATCGTCTATTCGTCGGGCACCACCGGCAATCCGAAACCCATCGTGCATGGACACGGCGGCATCATTCTGGAATCTGCCAAACAGTCCCTGCACCACGATTTCAAACCTGGCGGGCGCTATTGCTGGCTGACGTCATCGGGCTGGATCATGTGGAATTCGCAGTTCACAGCCCTTGGTCAAGGCACCACCGTCGCGATGTTCGACGGCGCGCCGAACCATCCCGACATGGGCGTGGTCTGGCGCTTTGTGGCCGACGAAAAGCTTGATTTCTTCGGTGCCGGTGCCGCGTTTTTCAGCACCTGCATGAAGGCCGGGGTCACACCGGGCAAAGACGTGGACCTGTCGGCGCTGCAATCGCTTGGCTCGACCGGGTCACCGCTGAGTGCGGACGCCTATGACTGGATTTACAAAAAGGTCAAGAAAAACGTCTGGCTTGCGCCCATTTCCGGCGGCACCGATCTGGCGGGGGCGTTTGTTCTGGGACATCCCGGCATGCCGGTACGCGCGGGTGAAATGCAATGCCGCGCGCTTGGCAATGCGGTGCACGCCTATGACGAAGACGGCAAAGAACTGATCGGCGCGGTCGGCGAGTTGGTCTGCACCAGGCCGCTGCCGTCGATGCCACTGTATTTTTGGGGCGATGACGATGGCAGCCGCCTGCACAGCAGTTATTATGACACCTATCCCGGCATCTGGCGGCACGGCGACTGGATTGAGATCAACGAACATGGCGGGTCAGTGATTTATGGCCGTTCAGATGCCACGATCAACCGCAAGGGTCTGCGCCTTGGCAGTGCCGAGATCTATCAGGCGGTCGAAGGGCTGGACGAGGTGATGGATTCCCTTGTCGTCGATCTGGAGTTTCTGGGCCGCGAAAGTTTCATGCCGCTGTTTGTGGTCCCCGCCAAAGGTGTCGCCTTTGATGACACGCTTAAGGACAAGATCAATGACGCCATTCGCAAGAACGTGTCGGCCCGTTTCATCCCGAACGAGATCGTCGAGATCAAAGAGGTGCCGCGCACCTTGTCGGGCAAAAAGCTTGAGGTTCCGGTGAAAAAACTGTTGCTTGGGCAGGACCCGGCCAAGGTGGTCAATCTGGATTCAATGGCCAACCCTGACAGCTTTGATTTCTTCATCGACTATGCCGCCAAGCGGGCAACCCCAAAGGAATAACCTTTCATGACAGACGTGGCCCGCCAACTTCTTGAACTGCTGGATATTGAACAGCTTGAGGTCGATCTGTTTCGCGGCATCGGATCGGGCGGTGAAACCACCACCCGTATCTTTGGCGGCCATGTCATTGCGCAGGCGCTGATGGCGGCCTATCGCACCGTGCCCGACCGGATGTGCCATTCGCTGCATGCATATTTCATCCGCCCCGGCGATCCGTCGATCCCGGTGATCTATCAGGTCGACCGCGCCCGCGATGGCGGCAGCTTTACCACCCGGCGGGTCGTGGCGATTCAGCATGGCAAACAGATCCTGAACCTGTCCGCGTCCTTTCACGTCCAAGAAGAAGGTTGGGACTATCAGCACGAGATGCCCGATGTTCCCGGCCCCGAACAATGGCTGGACCGCCCCGATCTGCGCGCGCCCTATATTGACCGGATCCCCGAAAAGCACCGCGACGATTTCCTGCGCGAACGTCCCATCGACATCCGCGAGGTTGATCCCCGCGATCTGTTCACCCCGGAAAAGG
>JBFGFW010000435.1:0-2588 GCA_041579395.1 Sulfitobacter sp. | reverse complement strand
CGCTGTTCCGGTGAATTCCAACCCGGCTTTGCCAACGCCCACGCCGTAACGCATCGCCTGACCAGGTGCAGTCACCAGATACAAATAGTGGCTGCGCGGCAGGATCAGCATTTGACCAACTGGAAATTCGTTCTTGATCGACACCATTTGCGGCGTCGGATCATAAGCTGCTGACTGCGCAAATAGTGCCTGAGGGAATGAGAGTGCGGCCAAGGAGCCTGCAATAAATGTACGTCGGCGCATGGAACGCTCCTGAATTTGAAAATATATGCGTTATTTTGGTGCTTGAAGTCGCTTTGGCAACCCGAAGCCATAAAAAAACCGACCGCCCCAAGGAGCAGCCGGTCAATTTTACGTGTGGGCCGAAGCCCGGCATGGCTTACGCCAGTGAGATGTTCGACGCAGATTCGCGACCGTCACGGCCGGCTTCGATGTCGAAAGTCACTTTCTGGTTGTCGGCCAGACCTGTCAGGCCTGCGCGCTCAACAGCAGAAATATGTACGAATACATCTTTGCTGCCGCCATCGGGTGCGATAAAGCCGAAGCCTTTTGTTGTGTTGAACCATTTTACGGTGCCAGTGGCCATATCCGTAGTCTCCTCTAGTATGCCATCCGCGTCGTGCGATGACTTGGCGTTGTCGGTCTGGATCGAAGTCTGAACGCCGTATGAGGGAGACAGTGGGTCGAAAAAGAATAACGTTTGCCCGCTCCATATGGCAGAGTCCGGAGATTCGCACAAGGGTCCGTCAGAGCCGCCCGTGGTATCAGCAGAATCCTGCCGGGATTTGCACAATGCCGCCCCAATTCCCCGGGTGATTTTTCCGACAGCCCTTTTTTCCATGACACTACCAATGCGTGTATATTTTTCACGTGATGTAATGGTTAACAAATTGTTGCCAGATTCAGATGCGACTTTAACAGCACGATGTTTATGAACGACCTTTTGGGGTCATAGTGATGAGTGAGCCTATCCATGAGAATTCTTGCCGTAGACGACGACCCCACGATTCTGGACATGCTGCGCAGCTGTCTGAACGCGCAACATGACTTTGATCTGGTGTGCGCCGAGACTGCGGAAGACGCGCTGACGATGATCCGGCAGGACAGCACGCCGTTTGACTGCTTCTTGCTGGACATCATCTTGCCGGGTGCGAACGGGATCGAACTTTGCGCAGAGATACGCGCCATGCCGGATCACAAGAGCACGCCGATCATAATGATTACCGGAAGCCGCAAACATGACCTGATGGAAACTGCCTTTCGGGCGGGAGCGACGGATTTCATTTTTAAACCGCTGAATGGTGTCGAACTGGGCGCGCGGATCAACACGGCAGGGCTTTTGAACGAAAGCATGCGGCGTGAACGCGAGGCAAGCCACACGCTGGCGGAGCTGACCAGTCTGATGAAAATTCGCCGCGACGAAAGCTTTGATCTGAATGTGCCGGGCGTCGATGATCTGAATGGTTTCGAGAACAAGTTGCTGCGTTTACCGACCGGTTGTTACGCGATGAGCTTGTTTGCTGTGAAGTTGCCGCAGATCAGAAATATCTTCGATACGTTGGATCCTGCAGAGTTTTGCCGCCAGATGGTCCGGATCGCAAGCGCGCTGGTCATCGCGGTGGAAGACAAGCGTTGCTTCTTGGGCTACGCCGGAAACGGAATGATTGTGGGCGCTATCATGTCACGCACCCGCACCGATCCGGCGCGGATTCAGCAGGATCTTGAGGCATTGCTGGCGGAAGATGCGTTGACGGCGCAAGGCCAAGGCGACATCGGGGTCGATGTCTCGGTCCGGTCCGTTTCAAGTCAGCGCCTGTGGTCTGGTCTGTCGGCCTGCAACGAGATTCGCGATTTTTTGGGCAAGGATTTGCCTCCCTATGAACTGGACCTTGAGATTACCGAAAACGCCTTCAGCTTTTGAAAGCTGAATGAAAAAACGGAGGCATCGTATGATGCCTCCGTTGTCGCCAAAGGAACTGAGACCGACGCAGTCTAACGCGAGAACTTCTTGTGCTTCAGGCGCTTTGGCTCAAGCGCATCGTCACCCAGACGGCGCTTTTTATCTTCTTCATAGTCGGTGAAACCGCCTTCAAACCATTCGACGTGCGCGTTGCCTTCAAAGGCAAGGATGTGCGTGCAGATCCGGTCAAGGAAGAAGCGGTCGTGCGAAATGACCACGGCGCAGCCTGCGAAATCAACCAACGCGTCTTCAAGGGCGCGCAGGGTTTCAACGTCCAGATCGTTCGTCGGTTCGTCGAGCAGCAGGACGTTGCCGCCCTCCTTAAGCAGCCGCGCCATGTGGACGCGGTTGCGTTCACCACCTGACAGCAGGCCGACCTTTTTCTGCTGGTCGCCGCCTTTGAAGTTAAATGCCCCGCAATACGCGCGTGAATTGACCTCGGCATCGCCCAATTTGATGATCTCGGCTCCGCCAGAAATCGCCTGCCACACATTGTCATCGGCTTTCAGGTCATCACGCGACTGGTCTACGTAAGATAGATCGACGGTGTTCCCCAAAGAGATGGTGCCCTTGTCGGGCTGTTCGTTTCCGGTGATCATCTTGAACAGGGTCGACTTGCCCGCGCCGT
>JBFGFW010000434.1:0-2596 GCA_041579395.1 Sulfitobacter sp. | reverse complement strand
TCGCGGGCGGCGATGATATCGTCGACTTCGTAACAGATGTGGTGAATGCCTCCGGCGGGGTTCTTTTCCAGAAACCCGTTGATCGGGCTGTTGTCACCCAGCGGATACAACAATTCGATCTTGGTGTTGGGCAGTTCGATGAAAATAACCGTGACGCCGTGATCGGGTTCGTCCTGCGGTGGGCCAACTTTGGCCCCCAAGGCATTGCGGTATTGATCTGCGGCGGCTTCCAGATCCGGCACGGCGATGGCTACGTGATTAAGACGACCGATCATCTTCATACTCCTGAACTTCGACTTCCTGTGGGGTTTATGGGCCGGACGGCCCGCAAGGGCAATGCGTCACGTTAACGTCCTATTAGGCAACCGTGCCTACCGTGAAGGTGTCGCTACGATAACCGGAGGAATCATGGATAAGCTCGATACTTTGGCGCACGCGCTTCCCGCCCCCACGGCAGAACGTCCTTTGCTGGGCCTTACGGTGCTGGTGATCGAAGACAGCCGTTTCGCCTGCGAGGCGATGCGCCTTTTATGTCTGCGCTCCGGGGCCCGCATCCGTCGGGCCGATTGCCTGCGCGCGGCACGGCGGCATCTGCAGGTGTACCGCCCTTCCGTGGTGATCGCCGATCTTGGTTTGCCCGATGGTAACGGCATCGATCTTATTCAGGAACTTTCCAGCGCGCAGCCGCGGGTTGACGCTCTTTTGGCGATCTCGGGCGATACCCATCTGGCCACCGACGCATTGGCCGCAGGTGCCGATGGATTCATCGAAAAACCACTGACTTCGCTGGTCCAGTTTCAGCAAATCGTTCTTGCCGCACTGCCCGCGTCGCGGCAGCCGAAAGGGTTGCGCATGGTGGATGATGAAAGTGTCAAACCCGATCCGATCGCCTATCAGGATGACATGGCCCATATCTCCGATGTGCTGGATGACACCAGCGATACAAAATCTCTGGACTACGTGGCCCAGTTTCTGGGGGGCGTGGCCCGCTGCGCCAAAGACCGGCAGCTTGAAAATGCGGCACTGGCGCTGGCACGCAAACGTTCCTTGGGTCAGTCCGCGGAGTCGGAGCGCGCGGTCATTGCCGGGCTGATACAAAGCCGACTATCGCGCCGTGTCGCCATCTGATACGGCTTTCGTCAGATCAGCGGGTCGCTTGTCACCCTGACAAGGGCTGTCAGATCACTTAGCCGTTCGCGCTGCTGCCCACCGTCATCAAAATTGCTGGGGGCGAGCCACGCCTCGAATGCCTCTTTCAAGCCCGGCCAATCCGCGTTTATCGCTGCAAACCATGCGGTATCCCGGTTTCGCCCCTTCACGACCGCCGCCTGACGGAAAACGCCCTCATAGCTTAATCCTAGCCGCTGCGCAGCACGGCGCGACGGCATGTTCAGCGCATTGCATATCCATTCGTAACGCCGGTATCCCGCCTCGAACGCCCATGCCATCATCAGATACATCGCCTCGGTCGCCGCGCGAGTCCCCTGCAAGGCAGGCCCGAAGGTGATGGAACCGACTTCGATCGACCCGTTTTCGGGCACTATGCGCAGATAGCTGGCAACACCCTCCCAATGCCCCGACTCAAGATTGCGGATCGCATAGAAAAGCGGGTCGCTTTTTGTTTCCGCCTCGCGGACCCAGCGATGAAACTGCGCCGACGATGAAAACGGGCCGTCATTCATATAGCGCCACAGTTCATCGTGCCCTTCGAACTCGCGGAAAAGCAGGGCGGCGTGGGTTTCGGCGCTCAGGGGCTCCAATGCCACGTATGCGCCGCGCATGTTTTCGCGCGCGGGCATGGCCGGGGCTACGAAATCGGCAACAGGTGCACCCAGTTGGGGAAGGTGTGGATCTTCTTGTTTCATAGACTGACGTTAGGATGATCCTTCACCATCGCCAAGCCTGTAAAAGTACCGCGAGCATCCAAGTCTCCACACAATCCAACCAAACAATCGACACAAACGATTGTCAGACTTTTTTGGACTGCCCATCGAACAACCAAAGGATGTCAGCGCATGTTGGCAAGGCTACGCGCCGCGCGGAAAATCTATCAGGAGGAATCCAGATTTGACTGGCTGGTTCTTGCTGCGGATGCTGTCGGTGTGGCTGTGGTCGCTTTGGCCTTTGTACATGCCCGCAGCGGCGACAGTGCAGCGCAGGCTGTGATCCAGATTGCCAGCGCCGGATTCTAGCCGACGGGTCCTCGCCGTCCCCGATGTCGGGAACCAACCGATTTTCCAAGACGTTTGAGTGTTACATTCAATCAGGGGAAAACACATGCCATCCATTTATGACGCTATCAAAGCCGACCATCAAACCCATCGCGACCTTCTGGAAAAAATCGCCCAGACAACTGGTGACAGTCAGGCCCGCCAGCTGGCTTGGCGAGACTTTTTCCATGACGTAAAATCCCACGCCGCCGCGGAAGAAGAGACATTCTATTCCAAGCTGATGACCGAAACCTGGGGTCAGGACGCCGCGCGCCATTCCGTTGCAGAGCACCAGGAATTGGACGATCTGATGGAAGAGTTGCACGAAATGGATATGTCATCGCCCGGCTGGCTGCAAAAGTTCAAGACCCTCAAGCATGAGTACG
>JBFGFW010000433.1:0-2603 GCA_041579395.1 Sulfitobacter sp. | reverse complement strand
CGGTTACAGGCACGCGGCCCAGCTTGGGTAGAACGTGAAGGGTCAGAGGCGAAAGCCACCGCCCCGCCGTGCCATCGCCTTTCAGTTCGGCCTTGCGGGATTCGAACGCATCAGCGGTCAGGATTGCCAGCGATATATCTTCGCGCCGCGCGGCCCGTTCTTCGGCTTCGCGTTCCTTTACGGGGTCACGGCCAGCCGCTGCAACGTCGCGCCAGCGCCCGGCAATCTTGCGGGCTTCGGCCAGCCCGAGCGCCGGAAAGCCTCCCAAGCCCATTTCGCGCCGTCTGCCGTGAACGGTCACGCGCAGCACCCATTGCGCGCCACCATCGTCTCGCTTCACCAGCCAAAGCCCGGCCCCGTCGCAATGTTTGCCCACCGGGGCAGTTTTCAGAAAGCCCGCCGTCAGTCTGTTTCGCGCCCGCATTTCTCATCCCCCTAAATATCCACCCTACGTTAGTGGATACGGTTGGACAGGACAAGACAAGAACGGGCAGGTATCGTCATATTTTAAAGGTGGATAAGTGCAGGGCTGTACAATTAAAAACACGCAAAAACAATAGGTTGGTTCCGTGTGGGGGCACCATTTTACTTTTTACCGGAATCATTAGGATTGCCTCATGTCGAATGCGCTGGCTATCTAATTGCCGGGTTAGTGAAATACCACGGATACGCCATTTCTATCTTAAATGCGCGTCCACCTCATCGGTCCTATGTAATTGCTTTAGGTTTAAAATATTTTTACTTGAAGCAAATTGCGACTCGGCCTAGGCTGTTCTCACGATCTAATTCGGGGGGCAGCGATGCGTGCGGTATGTTTGGGCGGTGGTCCTGCGGGGCTTTACTTTGCAATCTCGCTGAAACTGCGCGCGCCCGGTGCCGAAGTGACCGTGCTTGAGCGCAACAAGCCCGATGATACCTTTGGCTGGGGCGTGGTGCTATCGGACGAAACGCTTGATAACCTTGAACAAAACGATCCCGTCAGTGCCGCGGAAATCCGCAGTCACTTCGCCTATTGGGATGACATCGCGCTGCACCACAGGGGGCAAGTAATCACATCGTCTGGGCATGGCTTTTGCGGCATCGGGCGTAAGAAACTGCTGCTGATCCTGCAGGACCGCGCACGGGAATTGGGCGTGAACCTGCAGTTCGAAACTGAGGTGAAAGCCGCATCGAATTACATGGACGACTACGATCTGGTGGTTGCCTGTGACGGTCTGAATTCAAAGACCCGGATGGAGTTTGCAGACACCTTCAAACCCGATATCGACGTGCGGCGCTGCCCATTCGTGTGGATGGGCACGCATCAAAAGTTCGACGACGCGTTCACCTTTATCTTCGAGAAGACCGACAAGGGTTGGGTCTGGGTACACGCCTACCAGTTCGACAAGGACACCGCGACGTTCATTGTCGAATGTTCGCAAAAGACGTTTGACGCCTATGGGTTTGGCGAGATGAGCCAGGAGCAGTCCATCGCGGTCTGCCAGGAGATATTCAAAGATCATCTGGACGGCCACGCGCTGATGACCAACGCCAGCCACATCCGCGGCTCGGCCTGGATCAAATTCCCCCGCGTGCTGTGTGAAAAATGGAGCCACAAGAACGTGGTTCTGCTGGGGGATGCGTCCGCCACCGCGCATTTCTCGATCGGGTCGGGGACCAAACTGGCGCTTGAATCCGCGATTTCGCTGGCCAAGCATGTGACCGACGATGCCAATCTGACGACGGCGTTCGAGAAATACGAAGATGCCCGCCGGCTTGAGGTGCTGCGCCTGCAATCTGCCGCGCGCAATTCGGTTGAATGGTTCGAAGACGTGGAGCGGTATTTGGACCTTGATCCGGTGCAGTTGAATTATTCCATGCTGACCCGGTCGCAGCGGATCAGCCATGAAAACCTGCGCACGCGTGATCCGGAATGGCTGGGCGGGGCAGAGGCATGGTTCATGGAGCAGGCGGGTGCTGGCACCAATCTGCCGGCGCGCGCACCGATGTTTGCACCGTTCCGCTTGCGCGAGATGAAGCTGGAGAACCGCGTCGTCGTATCGCCGATGGCACAGTACAAGGCCGTCGAGGGCTGTCCGACCGATTGGCATCTGATCCACTATGGCGAACGCGCCTAGGGCGGGGCAGGGTTGGTTTACACCGAAATGACCTGTGTGTCGGCAGAGGGGCGGATCACCCCCGGTTGCACGGGGCTTTATGCGCCCGAACACGAGGCCGCGTGGCGGCGTCTGACTGATTTTGTCCACACGGAGACAGAGGCCAAGATCTGCTGCCAGATCGGGCATTCAGGGCGCAAAGGGTCGACGCAGTTGGGGTGGGAGGAGATGGACGCACCGTTGCCGTCGGGCAACTGGCCGCTGATGTCGGCGTCGGCGATCCCGTGGTCGGGTGCGAACGCAACACCAAAAGCGATGACGCGCGCCGACATGGACAAGGTCACGGCCCAGTTCGTGGCGGCGGCGGAAATGGCGGATCGCGCGGGGTTCGACATGATCGAACTGCACGCCGCGCACGGATATCTGATCTCGTCCTTTATCTCTCCGCTGTCGAACGTGCGGGATGATGAATACGGCGGCTCGTTGCAGAACCGGATGCGCTATCCG
>JBFGFW010000432.1:0-2607 GCA_041579395.1 Sulfitobacter sp. | reverse complement strand
CATCTGGAACGTCACCTCGATGACTTATCCCGAAGCTTACCGCACGGAAATGACCGGCGAATTCCTGCATGTCGTGCTAGAGGATGTCGCGGACAACCTGTTCAATCCCAACCCCTATTACCAGCAGGGCGGCGATATGGTGCGCGTCGGTGGCCTTGGCTACCGCATTGACGTGACCAAGCCGCAAGGCAGCCGCATCACCGAAATGACCCTGCTGAAAACCGGCGAAATGATCGACCCCGCGAAAACGTATCAGATCGCCGGGTGGGCCAGCGTCAATGAAGGCACCGAAGGGCCGCCGATCTGGGACGTGGTCGAAAGCCACATTCGGAAACTGGGCACCGTGTCACTTGATCCGAACAACAGTGTAACCGTCGACGGCGTTTAACGTCGCAGCGCAACAAAACAGGGAGGGGTTTGTCATGTCAGACACCTTTGAAGCCAAGAAACCAAACCGCCGTGCGTTCCTGCGCGGTGCCGCAACCGCCGGCGTGGGCGCGATGGCGGCAGGTGCCGCGCGCGCAGAAACGCCCGATCCGCTGATCACCGAGACCCAGGAATGGGCGCGGTCCTTTGGCGATGGCGTCGATGCCACCCCGTATGGCATGCCGATCCGGTTCGAAGGGGACGTGATCCGCCGCAATGTCGAATGGCTGACCGCTGACACCGTCAGTTCCATCAACTTCACCCCGATCCACGCGCTGGATGGTACGATCACCCCGCAGGGCTGCGCGTTCGAACGGCACCATTCGGGTGCCATCGAGCTGAAAAAGGAAGACTATCGCTTGATGATCAACGGCATGGTCGACCGCCCGCTGGTCTTTACCTACGCCGACCTTGAACGGTTTCCCCGTGAAAACCACGTCTATTTCTGCGAATGTGCGGCCAATACCGGCATGGAATGGGCGGGCGCGCAGCTGAACGGGGCGCAGTTCACCCACGGCATGATCCACAATATGGAATACACCGGCGTGCCTTTGCGAACCCTGCTGGAAGAAGCCGGATATGACACCGCCGGTAAATGGGTGTTCGTCGAGGGTGCGGATGCGTCCTCGAACGGGCGGTCGATCCCGATGGAAAAGGCGCTGGACGATGTGTTGGTCGCCTTCAAAGCCAACGGAGAAGCGCTGCGCAAGGAGCACGGATATCCGGTGCGTCTGGTCGTGCCCGGCTGGGAAGGCAACATGTGGGTCAAATGGATCCGCCGCATCGAAGTGATGGACGCGCCTGTCGAAAGCCGCGAGGAAACCAGCAAATACACCGATACGATGGCGGATGGCACCAGCCGGAAATGGACATGGGCGATGGACGCGAAATCCGTAGTGACCTCTCCCAGTCCTCAGGCACCGATCACCCATGGCATTGGCCCGCTCGTGATCACGGGGCTGGCGTGGTCAGGTCGCGGGGCGATCACCCGCGTCGACGTGTCAAAGGATGGCGGCAAGACGTGGGAAACCGCGCGCTTGGCCAAACCCGGCGAGAATAAGGCGCTGACCCGTTTTTACCTTGATACCAACTGGGACGGCGAAGAGATGCTGCTGCAAAGCCGCGCGATGGATGACACCGGATATGTGCAGCCCACCAAGGCGCAACTGCGCGAGGTGCGTGGCGAAAACTCCGTCTATCACAACAATTGTATTCAAACCTGGTGGGTGCGCCCGAACGGGGAGGCTGAAAATGTCGAAGTTTCTTAAATCACTCTGCGTTGGTGTCGTCGCGGCGTGGGTTGCAATGCCCGCCGCAGCGCAGACGTTCGGGCTGGGGCGCGCGGCACTGCCCGAAGAAATCGCCGCCTGGAACCTTGATATCCACCCCGATGGCACCGGCTTGCCTGACGGATCGGGGGATGTGTTGACCGGCGAGGAAATCTTTGCGGCGAAATGTGCGTCGTGCCACGGGGACTTTGCCGAAGGCATCGGGAACTGGCCGAAACTGGCTGGGGGCAAGGACACGTTGGCCCGCAAGGACCCGCTGAAAACCGTCGGCTCCTATTGGCCGTATCTGTCAACGGTCTTTGACTACGTCCGCCGCTCCATGCCCTATGGCGATGCGGGCACGCTGACCGACGATGAAGTCTATGCGATCGTCGCCTATATCCTGTATTCCAACGACCTGATCGAAGATGACTTCGTTTTGGCTAAGGACAACTTTCTTGACGTCGAAATGCCCAATGCCGGGGGGTTCTTTGTCGATGATCGTCTTGAGACTGAATTCACCAAATGGGTGGGTGAGCCTTGCATGACCGCCTGCAAGGACAATGTCGAGGTAACCATGCGCGCGCTTGTGCTGGACGTCACGCCGGAAGAAACGAAGGCCAAGGCAGATGTGGACAAGGAACCTTCTGTCGAAGCGGTTGTCACTGCAGAACCCGCGACCGTTGCCGCGACAGAGCAAGCCGTGCCCGCGCCCGAAGTGGCGGCCATGGATCCGGCTTTGATTGCCGTCGGTGAAAAGGTCTTCCGCAAGTGCAAAGCCTGCCATCAGGTCGGCGACAAAGCGAAGAACCAGTCCGGGCCGATACTGAACGGCGTCATCGGAGCTGCGGCGGGCGGCGTCGATGGGTTCAAATATTCCAAGCCCCTGATGGCGAAAGCCGATGAAGGGCTG
>JBFGFW010000431.1:0-2613 GCA_041579395.1 Sulfitobacter sp. | reverse complement strand
TTCCAGTCCATCCAGCCAATCAGCAGCCCCAATAGGGAGCAGGTTCAGTTCGGGATCAAATTGGGGCCTTGTGATCAGAATATCCTGCGCTTCAGCACGTGGTTTGGGGGCATCCTTGCCCATGTTAAACCGCCAAATATCGTAAAGGGGCCAACGAGATCTAAGGACATGCGACGACGGTGCAAGCTTTAGCTGTTGCTGCATCATCTGATCTGGCGGCAATCGGTGAAACGCTGCGAGGTCGAAGCGAGTCGCGTCTGATGCGTGATAAGAAGCACGCAAGCCCAGATCCAGACGGGCGCAGTCGGGAAGATAACCGAGCTTTGCAACATCAGGTGCCTTTGCCAAAAATGCTGGAAAATCAAATCCGTAATGCATCAACAGGGGTGATGCTGGGGGATGAGCGCGCACAAACTGCGGGGCCAATGCATCAAATCGTTGCGCGCCCAAGATCTTGCGCACCAGCGGAAATGCTGTGCCCAACGCTTCAATCAAAGAATGCGTGACGTTGTTGCGATAGACGTCATAGCGCTTGCCAGCAGGACCTTCCGCCGCGCTTTTCAGACCGCTTGGTGTCTCGACCGTGGGGTCTAGCAGGCCTTGTCGAAACGTTCCGAGGGTGGTCACGTCGCCAGCGCCTTGGCCGCGCGAACTGCCTCCGCGCGCAGCGTGGACCAGTCGGGAACATCGTTATCCCATTCGACCAGAACGGGCTTTGGGCCAGTCTTGGCCAAAACATAATCCAACAGATCCCAAACAGGATCGACGACAGGTTTGCCATGACTGTCAATCAATAGCGGCGCACCCAAATCATCGCTGTCCTCGTCGTGTCCGCCCACGTGAAGTTCCCCAATATGGACCAAGGGGTAGGCATCCAGATAAGATTTAGCAGACAGCCCAAGATTGGTTGCCGAAATGAAAACATTGTTGACATCCAGCAAGAGACCACACCCGGTCCTGCGGACAAGTTCGGATAAAAAGTCAGTTTCCGACAAGGTGGATTCTGCAAAAATCAGATAGCTGGACGGGTTTTCCAGCAGCATCTGGCGGTCGAGCGTATCTTGGACCTGATCGATATGCGATGCGACCCGCGTGACTGTCGCTTCGGTGTAAGGCAGCGGTAGCAAATCGTTCAAAAACGCGCCGTCATGTGTTGACCAGGCAAGATGTTCAGAAAAGCTCGCTGGTTTTGACCAATCACACAGCTTCTTCAAACGCGCAAGATGGTCGCGGTCCAATGCGCCTTCACCGCCGATGCTTAACCCGACGCCATGTACAGACAGGGCAAACCGTTCAGAAAGCGCGCGAAGCTGTGCCAAAGGGCGACCACCACCGCCCATGTAGTTTTCGGCATGCACTTCAATCCATTCGACAGGACCAGGATCGGACAGCACTTCGTTGAAATGTTGAGGTTTATAGCCGACGCCGGCGCGGGGGGGCAGTCGGTCAAAGCGGCGTGAACCGTCCAGCATGACGCGCCCTTCCAATGTGATAATCAGGTCTTTGGGGTGCAGGCAGGATACCAGCCTGCACCGATGGAAATTAGGCTGGCTTGTCACGCTCGAGCGCTTCAAGCGACCCTTTGCGTTCCGTGCCATCCGCCATTTCGGGCAGTTCCATGGACTCGCAAGTTCCAGCGTCAACAAGCTTCCAGGCGTTGCCTTGATAATCTGTCACCGATGTACCGGCGCAGGTCGTGCCGGGGCCAGCTGCACAGTCGTTTTGACCAGCCAGCGCCACGCCATAGCATTTCTCTTTCGAGGCGGCTTCGGCGGCGGTGGTGTGGGCCGCCATGGCAGCGGCAACGGCCCCCGCAACGGCCAATGATTTCATTGTGTTGGACATAACTTTGTTTCTCCTTTTGGGACGGTGTTCAGTGTCGATGCCTTAGTTAAACCCAAAGCGCTGCGACAAATCTACTCACGTCGCGGTGAGTCACGGTCGCGTCAGTAATTTCGCCGATTTTCTGTAACAATTGGCGAATTTCCACCGCATCTGCAGAAACTTTGTAACAAAATAATTGCTGCAGGCGCAGCATTATCCCCACCCGCAGCCAATTGTTACAGCTTTTCGTTACCGCAAATCCGGTGGGGTCGCCTCGGCTGCCAGTGCCTTTGCCACATCTGCCAACGACTGGACGCTGGTTTGCTTTTCACCCAGACGACGGACCGAGACGGTTTTCTCCTCCACCTCGCGCGCACCTACGGCCAAGATCACGGGTACTTTGCCGACAGAATGTTCGCGGACCTTATAGTTGATCTTTTCGTTGCGAATGTCTGCTTCGGCACGCACACCCGCAGCGTTCAGCGTCGCCACGACCTCGCGCACGTAATCGTCCGCATCGGACGTAATGCAGGCGACCACCACCTGACGTGGTGCCAGCCAGAACGGCAATTTCCCTGCATGTTCTTCGATCAGGATGCCGATAAACCGCTCAAAGGATCCGAGCGTCGCGCGGTGCAGCATCACCGGCCGGTGCTTGGCCCCGTCCGAGCCGACGTAAGTGGCGTCCAACCGTTCCGGCAGCACGAAATCCACCTGGTGCGTGCCACATTGCCAGTCGCGGCCGATCGTATCCTTGAGCACGAACTCGAGCTTCGGTCCGTAGAACGC
>JBFGFW010000430.1:0-2618 GCA_041579395.1 Sulfitobacter sp. | reverse complement strand
GTGCAGGTCGTCTTTGCCTGCCTGGCCCATGTTGCGCAGAATATCGCGGCAGCGGTCTGCCTGGTCGCGGATCAGCGCCGCATCCTCGGCCAGTTCGGGGGCAAGATCGGGATTATCCTTCAGCTCGTGCAGCAATTCCGCGCTGGCCAGTTTGATCGTGGCAAGGGGCGTGCCCAGTTCATGCGCCGCTGCGGCCACAACACCACCCAGATCGGTCAACTTTTGCTCTCTTGCCAGTGCCATCTGTGTCGCGGCAAGGGCGTCAGACATCAAATGTATCTCGGTCGTGACCCGGCGCGAATATGCCGTGGAAAACACGATGGAAATCACCAGCGCGATCCAGTTGCCAAACACAAAGATCTGCGGAATCTCCAGAACATCGCCAGTTTGCGTGATCAGTGGCAGGTGGGTCAGCGCCAGCACAGTGACCAATGTAATGGCCGTGCCGCACAGCACCAGCGTTGACCGCAGGCTAAGCGCAGTCGCAGAGATCGTGACCGGCCCGAGCAGCAACAGCGAGAACGGATTGTTCAATCCACCCGTCAGATACAGCAGGAACCCAAGCTGCAGCAGATCGAACAGAACCATCGACAGGTTCTCATACTCTGACAGACGTTTATTTTCAGGGAACACCAAAATGGCGATCAGGTTGCCGATCACCGACACCCCGATGGCGAAATAGCACAGACCCAGTTCCAGCTGCAGGCCGAACAGTCGCTGCGCCACGGTGATGGCGATCAGTTGCCCGGCAATCGCCACCCAACGCAGCACGATCATCGTGCGCAGCCGGATCCAGTTGGCGCGTTTGCGTTCGCCCAATGGTCTGATTGTGGCCTGCGTCATTGGCGCACCCTTCAAGGTATTACCGTTGCATTGTAGTAAAAGAAGCGTAGGTCTGCAGCACACAACGATCAAGCGCGCGCATTGGCGCAGGAGAACGAACATGACACGACTTATCGCAATAGGTGCCGTGATGATTGCGGCGGTGTTTCTGGGCGTCACCGTCTTTCTTGGTTTCAGGGACGGTGGTGCTGATAAATACGCACAATGCAGGAACACGGCCATCGCCGGGGGCGGTGATTTGGGTGGCCCGTTTGAGCTGGTCAATGCCGCCGGGGAAACAGTGACCGACGCGGATGTGATTACCGAACCAAGTCTGATTTATTTTGGCTATACCTATTGCCCTGATGTGTGCCCGCTGGATGTGGACCGCAATGCAGGTGCTGTCGAAGAATTGGCCGAAAGGGGCATGTCCGTCACCCCGATCTTCATCACGGTGGACCCAAAGCGCGACACCCCCGAGGTGATCGGTGAATTTGCCTCGATCATGCATCCAAAGATGATTGGCCTGACCGGATCGCCCGAACAGATCAAGGCGGCGAGCGATGCATACCGAACTTATTACAAGGTGCATGACAACGGCAGCGATGATTATCTGGTCGATCATTCGACATTCAGCTACCTGGTGATGCCCGGTGAAGGCTTTGTCGATTTCTTTCGCCGCGAACTGACGCCGGATCAGATGGCTGATAAAATTACCTGTTTCATTGAATCTCGTTAGAAAATTTGACCAACCCCCTATCGTGCCACATATCATGGGCATGGATGCAATTGGAAACATTGAACCTGCGAGGCACGACATGGCGTTGGAAAAGGCGGTTGATCTTGGCGAGGACAAGTCTTTGCTGTTGATGGATGATGACGAACCGTTTCTGCGGCGTCTTGCGAAGGCGATGGAAAAGCGCGGCTTTGAGGTTGAAACCGCAGATTCCGTGGCGGCCGGCCGCGCCATCGCAACCTCGCGGCCCCCTGCATATGCGGTGGTCGATCTGCGTCTTGGCGATGGCAACGGTCTGGACGTGGTCGAGGTGCTGCGCGAAAAGCGACCCGATGCACGTGTCGTGGTGCTAACCGGCTATGGTGCGATTGCCACCGCCGTGGCGGCCGTGAAAATCGGCGCGACAGACTATTTATCCAAGCCCGCAGATGCAAACGACATCATCAACGCCTTGCTGGCGAACGGTGACGACCTGCCGCCGCCGCCTGAAAACCCGATGAGCGCGGATCGCGTGCGCTGGGAGCATATCCAGCGCGTCTATGAGCTGTGTGATCGCAACGTGTCGGAAACCGCGCGTCGCCTTAGCATGCACCGCCGGACATTGCAGCGCATCTTGGCTAAAAGATCGCCGCGTTAGGGTCTAGACGTCATAGCGTTTGCTGATCTTGGTAACGACAAGCCCTGACTGCAAAACGACGCCTTCATCGACATGCCAGTCGCGAAATCCGCGACTTTGATAATACGTCAGCCCACCGTCGTTGTCGGCCCGAATGGTGGCGTTGATCCAGACATAGCCCAACCGCTTTGCCGCCGCCGCAGTTGCATCAAACAGCGCCGATCCGATGCCCAGTCCCGACTGCCCCACCTGCACAAAGGTGGCAACATCGCAGGCTTCGTCCGGCAACTGGCTGTGTGGGCTGATCCATTGGAAGCCGACAACCTTTTCGTCCCGATCAACGGCAACATGCCACGCGCTTTGATCCGGGTCCGTGGCCATCCAATCGGCTAGATCCTGGCCCGTCACAGGCCGCGTCTTTGCCGTGGTACCGCCGATCTTGAT
>JBFGFW010000429.1:0-2639 GCA_041579395.1 Sulfitobacter sp. | reverse complement strand
AGCAGGGGTGGGAACCCGTCGTGGCCCCCGAAATGGAATTCTTTCTGGTCGCCCGCAACCTGGACCCAGCACATGAAATACGGCCGATGATGGGACGGTCGGGTCGTCCGGCGGCCGCACGGCAGGCCTATTCGATGACGGCCGTCGATGAGTTTGGGCCAGTGATCGATGACATCTATGATTTCGCCGAAGCGCAGGGCTTTGAGATCGACGGCATCACCCAGGAAGGCGGCGCGGGCCAGCTCGAAATCAACCTGATCCACGGTGACCCCGTGCGGCTTGCCGACGAAGTGTTCTATTTCAAACGCCTGATCCGCGAAGCGGCGTTACGCCACGATTGCTATGCCACGTTCATGGCCAAACCCATTGCGAACGAACCTGGCAGTGCGATGCATCTGCACCATTCCATTCTGGACAGTAAAACCGGCGAGAATATCTTTTCCGGACCGCAAGGCGGCGAGACGGACGCGTTCTATCACTTCATCGCGGGGATGCAGAACCACATGCCGGATGCGCTGGCGGTGATCGCCCCCTACGTGAACAGCTATCGGCGCTACGTGAAAGACCACGCCGCCCCGATCAATCTGGAATGGGGGCGCGACAACCGCACCACGGGCATCCGGGTGCCGCTGTCTGGTCCCGCCGCGCGCCGGGTGGAAAACCGACTGGCGGGCATGGACTGCAACCCCTATCTGGGGATCGCGGCGTCGCTGGCCTGTGGCTATCTGGGCCTGATGGAACAGAAAAAGCCAAAGCCCGAATTCAAGGGCGATGCCTATCATGGCGACGGTGACATCCCGCAGGTGCTGGGATCGGCATTGGATCTGTTTGAGGAAGCGACCAAGCTTCATAGCGTGTTGGGACCGGAATTTGCCCGCGTTTATGCCATCGTGAAGCGCGCGGAATACGAAGAGTTCCTGCATGTGATTTCGCCGTGGGAACGTGAGCACCTCTTGATGAACGTGTAGGCGCGGTGCAGCGTCAGATGCCTCCGGCGGGGATTTTGGACCATCTGGAATTGAGCAAGGGATGTAACTTGCGATGAACCTGCTCTATGCAAACGATAAAACGGGTACCTATCCACCCAGTTGGTACGCTGCAACTTCAACGCCCTTAGATCCTTTTGCGCCGCTAACAGGGGCGATCAAGGCTGATGTTTGCATTGTGGGCGCGGGGTATACCGGGTTGTCGGCGGCGCTTCATCTGGCCCAGGCCGGGCGGCGTGTTGTTCTGCTTGAAGCGCAGCGCGTAGGTTTTGGTGCATCAGGGCGCAACGGTGGCCAGTTAGGCAGCGGTCAGCGTGTCGGACAGGACAGGCTGGAAACGATGTTGGGGCCGGACCACGCCCGCCAATTATGGGACCTTGGCGAGGATGCCAAAGCACTGGTCAAAAACCTGATTGCGGAACACCGGATTGACTGCCACGTGAAGCCGGGCGTCGTCTGGACAGGCTCAAGCCAGGCCGAAGTGCGCCACCTGCATGCTTATGCGGCGCACCTGCGCGACCGTTATGACTATGACCAGATCGAAACGCTGGATGACGAACAGCTGCAATCGATATGCCCCTCGCCTGATTACAGAGGCGGCATTCTGGACATGGGGGCCGCGCATCTGCACGCGCTTAATCTGGCGCTCGGGCTTGCACGTGCGGCCAAGGCGGCTGGCGCGCAGATTTTCGAGCGCTCGGCCGTTCACCACATTGCAGAAGGGAAGCAGGTCGTTGTGCAGACCGACGGAGGGCGGGTGACAGCCGATCATGTCCTGCTGGCCTGCAACGGCTATCTTGGCGGGCTTAATCGCAAGGTCGCCGCCCGCGTGATGCCGATCAACAACTTCATCGTCGCGACAGAACCCTTGGGCGATCGCATGAAAGATGTCTTGCCCCGTGATGTCGCGGTCGCCGACAGCCGCTTTGTCGTCAACTATTTCAGGCGCAGCCACGATGGACGGCTGTTGTTTGGGGGCGGCGAAAGTTATGGCTACCGCTTTCCGAAGGATATTGCCGCCAAGGTGCGCGCACCGATGTCAGTTGTTTTCCCACACCTCAGGGATATCCGCATCGACTATGCCTGGGGCGGCACTCTGGCCATCACGATGAAACGCCTGCCCTACGTGGCGCGTGTGTCCCGCAACATCCTGTCGGCCTCGGGCTATTCCGGCCACGGCGTCGGCACGGCGACCCACGCGGGGCAGATGATGGCCCGTGCCATCCAGGGCGACAGCGATGGCTTTGACACCCTAAGCTCCATTCCAACGCACCCCTTTCTCGGCGGATCCGCCTTGCGCAGCCCGATGCTGGCCCTTGCGATGACCTGGTACAGTTTGCGCGACAGGCTGGGCCTTTAGGTCACGAAAGCTTCATGCGGCGACACCCGAAACCGCTTGGACTGGGTGTTGGGTTCATTTAGCATTCTGAAAATGACTATTCCGGATTTTGAAATATGACCCTGCCAGACCTGCACAGTGCCGAGCCGATCCCATCCGCAGCCCGCGCTGAGATTGAGCGGCTCTTGCAGACCGGCGATCTGTTTCGCTACACGGCGGAGACGGCGTCACCGGTGTCCGTTCTTGAAGCGGAGTTCGCGCAGATGATGGGCAGCCGCTACGCGCTTGCAGTCTCATCCTGTTCTGCAGCGCTT
>JBFGFW010000428.1:0-2641 GCA_041579395.1 Sulfitobacter sp. | reverse complement strand
GTTTCAGGTGGAAAGTTCCGGCATGATGGATGCCCTGAAGCGGATGAAGCCGACCTGCATCGAAGACATCGTCGCCCTTGTGGCGCTGTATCGCCCCGGTCCGATGGAAAACATTCCGACCTATTGCGAGGTCAAGAACGGCATCAAGCCACGCGAATCCGTGCACCCGTCGATTGACCACATCCTTGAGGAAACCCAAGGCATCATCGTCTATCAAGAGCAGGTGATGCAGATCGCGCAGGTCATGGCGGGATACAGCCTTGGCGGGGCTGACCTGCTGCGTCGTGCGATGGGTAAAAAGATCGCCGAGGAAATGGCCAAGGAACGCCCAAAGTTCGAAAAAGGGGCGATGGCCAACGGGGTGGACAAGAAAAAAGCGTCGGAAGTTTTCGACCTTTTGGAAAAATTCGCCAACTACGGTTTCAACAAATCCCACGCCGCCGCCTATGCCGTCGTCAGCTATCAAACCGCGTGGCTGAAGGCGAACCACCCGGTTGAATTCATGGCCGGCGTGATGAACTGCGATATCCATCTGACCGACAAGCTGGCGATCTATTTCGAGGAGGTGCGCAAGCGGTTGGATCTGCCGTGGGTGCCACCCTGTGTGAACCGGTCAAACGCGACATTCAAAGTGGTGGACTGCGCGCTGGTCTATGCCTTGGGTGCGCTGAAAAACGTCGGTGTCGAGGCGATGAAGCTGATCACCGAAGGGCGAAAGATCGAGGGGCAGGACCGGCCCTTTGCGACACTGTTTGATCTTGCCCGGCGGGTTGATCTGAAGCGTGTGGGCAAGCGGCCGCTGGAGATGCTGGCGCGGTCGGGTGCGTTCGACCAGTTGGATGGCAATCGCCGCCGGGTCTGGAATGCGCTCGACGGACTGGTGAATTATTCTGCCGCGATCCATGAGCAAAAGGCCAGCAATCAGGTGTCGCTGTTTGGCGAAGCGGGCGATGATCTGCCAGAGCCGCGCATCCTGCCCTGCGATGACTGGGAGGCGGCTGAACGCCTGACCGAGGAATTCAAGGCCGTAGGATTCTATCTGTCGGGGCATCCTTTGGATGATTATATGGGACCGATGAAGCGCAAGTCGGCGGGCGGGGGCGTGCCGTTTCTGACCTTGGATGAGTTGACCGAAAAAGTGTCCCGAAAGGGTGCGATGAATGCGCGGCTGGCAGGGGTTGTCGCCGGGCGGCAGGAACGCAAATCGGCCCGTGGCAACCGCTTTGCTTTTGCGCAGCTGTCTGACCCGACGGGTGCGTACGAGGTGACACTGTTTTCTGACACGCTGGAACTCGCCCGCGATCATCTTGAAACCGGATCGAAGGTCGTCATCACGGTCGAGGCGACGATGGAAAGCGATCAGCTGAAGCTCTTGGGCCGCTCGGTTGCGCCGATTGACGCGGTGGTGGCGGATGCGGGCAGCATGGGCCTGCGCATTTTCATTGACGCAGCAGATGCAATTCAGGCCGTGGCCGATGTGTTGGCGGGTGCGCGGTCGGCGGCGAAATCTGCGGGCAAGGGGCCGATTCAGCTGTGCCTGATGGACCCCGGCCTGCCCGGCGAGGTCGAGGTGGACCTGTGTGCCGAATACCCTGTCACGCCCAAGATCAAGGGGGCCATCCGGTCTTTGAGCGGCGTGATGGAGGTAGAGGAGATCTGAACCCGGCGGGTGCGGCCGGGGTCAGTAATGCGGCGGGCGTTCGTCGCCGATGACAACGCCACTGGCACCTGAGGCTTCGCGTTCGCCTTCGCGTTGCATCAGCATGTGGACCCGTCGCGTCAGAGTCGCGATTTCAGCTTCTTGGCGGGCAACGACATCAGACAGATCATCGACGGTTCGGATCAGGTGGGCCAGTTGTTCTTCCAGCTTGTTCATGACGGCTCCTTTCATTTGTGCTGCCTGTAGCAGCTTGGACGGGTGCCGATAAGGGGCATTGGGTGCATTCTGACAACGGCGGAGGGGGCTGTCTGCCCCCACGGCTGCGCCGCCCCCCGAGGATATTTGAAAGCCAGAGAAGCCGGGGCGTGGTTTGCTTGCTCTTGGTGGGGGGGTGCGCTAGATGCGGGACGCAAAGTTCAGCCCACAGGATGTGATCCCATGGCCAAGCCCAAGAAGACACCCCGCCCCAAGGCAGAAGCGCCCAAGGGCTTTCGCGATTATTTTGGCGCAGAGGTGACGCAGCGCAGCGAAATGCTGCGCAAGATTGCCGGGGTATATCACCGCTATGGGTTTGATGCGTTGGAAAGTTCTGGCGTTGAAACGGTCGAGGCGTTGGGCAAGTTTTTGCCCGATGTAGACCGCCCCAACGAGGGGGTTTTTGCATGGCAAGAGGATGCTGAGGCCGACAAGCCCGGCGATTGGCTGGCGCTGCGCTATGACCTGACCGCACCGCTGGCGCGGGTGTATGCAGAGCACCGAAACGACTTGCCGACGCCCTATCGTCGTTATGCCATGGGGCCGGTCTGGCGCAATGAAAAGCCGGGACCGGGGCGGTTTCGCCAGTTTTATCAATGTGATGCGGATACAGTCGGCGCGCCGTCCGTTGCGGCGGACGCCGAGATTTGCGCGATGCTGGCCGATTGCCTGGAAGAGGTCGGGATCGAGCGGGGCGACTACATCGTGCGGGTGAACAACCGCAAG
>JBFGFW010000427.1:0-2641 GCA_041579395.1 Sulfitobacter sp. | reverse complement strand
GGCGGAAAAACGGTTTGGTGGCCATGTGTTGGGGTCCTTTCCTGGGGCAAGATCAGCGGCGCGGGCCGCGCTCGCGCTCGTCGCGCTTCTGCATCTGGGCCGAGGGGCCTTCTTCGTGGGCGTCGACCTTGATGGTCAGAACGCGCATCACGTCGTCATGCAGGCCCAGATCCTTGATCGGGTTGCGCAGAACGACCTGCTTGCGGTCGACGGTAAAGCCTTCGGCTGTTGCGACTTCGGCGGCGTCACGGGTTGTGACGGACCCGTAAAGGGCACCCGAATCAGACGCAGAGCGGATCACGACGAACTGCTGACCGTTCAGCCTGTCCGCCATTGCGTCGGCTTCTTTCTTGGTCTCAAGGTTGTCAGCTTCAAGCTGCGCCTTGCGGCCTTCGAACGCTTCGATGTTGGCCTTGGAAGCCGACAGCGCTTTGCCCTGCGGCAGAAGGTAGTTGCGTGCGTAGCCGGGTTTTACATCCACGACTTCGCCCATTTGGCCCAGCTTGGCCACACGTTCCAGAAGGATAACTTGCATGTGCTTTCTCCTTACTTAACGGCGTAGGGCAGCAAGGCGAGGAAGCGGGCGCGTTTGATGGCACGGGCCAATTCACGCTGCTTTTTCGCAGAAACTGCTGTGATACGGGATGGCACGATCTTGCCGCGCTCAGAGATGTAGCGCTGCAGCAGACGTGTGTCTTTGTAATCGATTGCCGGTGCGTTGTCGCCCGAGAAGGGGCAGACTTTACGACGGCGGAAAAATGGTTTTGCGGCCATGGTTTATGTCCTTTCTTTCAAGCTGATGATCAACGGCGCTCGCGGCGTTCGCCGCGCTCGGGGCGTTCGTCACGTTTCTGCATCTGAACCGATGGCAGTTCTTTATGCTCATCGACCTTGATGGTCAGAACGCGCATCACGTCGTCATGCAGGCGCATCAGACGCTCCATTTCCTGAACGGCAGGCGCAGGTGCATCCGAACGCAGGAAGGCATAGTGGCCTTTGCGGTTCTTGTTGATCTTGTAGGCCATCGTCTTGACGCCCCAGTATTCGCTGTCGACGAGCTTGCCGTCGTTGTCAGCCAAAACTGTGCCAAAATGTTCGATAAGGCCTTCTGCTTGCGTGTTGGACAAGTCCTGACGCGCAATCATAACATGCTCATAAAGCGGCATGTGCACTCCTATTTATATCAAGGCGCATTTCATAGGCAGGGCAATTGCGTTTTGCGGCCCCACCACGAGAGTCTGCGCGGATCAAAAGATGATGCAAAACGAACCGCCGATATACACGGTTTCCCTGTCGGAGCAAGCGGGGAATGTCACCGCGTAATTAAGGCGATGTGGCACGCGAAACCTTGCAAATGTACCGGACCCGACACCGGCCCGCCGCTTTTTGGTCACGATGTGGCGCAAGGTTGGTTTCAGATCGCCGGATACACAAAAGGGTTACACAATGTCTGCAACATCTGATTTCCTGACCAATGGCCAGCTTTACACCGCACCTGCCGGCACATTGGATGGCACGCGCATGATCTTGCGTCTTTTGCAGCGTGTGACCGGGGTGTCGCTGGTGGTTGCGGCGTCCGGTCTGTGGCTGGCAAGTGATCTGGACTGGGGCAGCGACATCATGTTGATGAAAATGGGCCTGTCGGTCGCGTCGCTGATGGCTGGATTCTTGCTGATCTTCTCGGGTGCGAAACCAGCGTAGCCGGACATTGAAATCGATACCGTGCGCCGGGAACTGCGGGTGGTACGCCCAAGCCCGTTCAGTGCGGGCCTGGTGCTGCAACGGTGCGGCTTCGCTGAAATGGGGCGGGTCCAGCGGGCCGGAAGCAAGCTTCAGTTCTGGGACCAAGCCGGCAATTTTATCGCTGACGTCCATGTGACCGAGCAGCGGATCATGGACCGGATGATCTTTGGCATGAGAGATGCAGGTCACACCATCTGAGGGCACTATAGTTTCTGACTTCGCAAACGACTGTTCATTGCTGCGCAGGACCTGTTGAACCTTGTCGGGTTGTCACTTTGGGGAATTGCCCCAATTAGAGGGGCACATGACACCAACAGGAGTTTCCTCATGAGTATGAAGACCGTTATCCTTGCCACTGCCCTGACGCTGGGCGCAAGCTCTGCCTTTGCTGCCGAGAAGTACGTTCTCGATGCCAGCCACAGCCAGATCGTGTTCACCTACAACCACCTCGGCTTTTCCACGACCACATCGATGTTCAGCGGTTTCGACGGCGAAATCATGCTGGACGATGCAGAGCCCGCGAATTCGTCCGTCACCGTGGCTTTCCCCGTGATGGACATGGTCACCGGCTGGCAGGCACGGTCCGATCACTTCATGTCGGCCGACTTTTTCGGGGCCAAAGACGGCGATATGGTGACGTTTGCGTCGACCGGCATTGAGGTGACGGGCGAAAAGACCGGTAAGATTACCGGTGACCTGACCATGAATGGTGTAACCAAATCGGTCGTGCTGGATGCCAAGTTGAACCAGATGGGCGATCACCCGATGGCCAACAAACCCTGGGCCGGTTTCGATGCGACAACAACCGTCCTGCGGTCTGACTATAACCTTGGCAAATTTGCCCCCTTCGTCAGCGACGAAGTTCAGATCGACATCTCGGTCGAGGCGATGAAGGCCG
>JBFGFW010000426.1:0-2646 GCA_041579395.1 Sulfitobacter sp. | reverse complement strand
TGATCCTAATTGGCAACCTCGGGCGCGATCCCGAAGTGCGGTCGTTCCAGAATGGTGGCAAAGTCTGCAATCTGCGCATCGCGACGTCCGAGACGTGGAAAGACCGCAACACCGGCGAACGCCGCGAAAAGACCGAATGGCACTCGGTCGCGATTTTTCAGGAAGGGCTGGTGCGGATTGCAGAGCAGTACCTGAAGAAGGGCTCGAAAGTCTATATCGAAGGCCAGTTGCAGACCCGCAAATGGCAGGACCAGTCGGGTGCAGACCGGTACAGCACTGAAGTGGTGTTGCAGGGCTTTGGCGGTACGCTAACCATGCTGGACGGCCCTAGCGGCGGCGGGTCCGGTGGCGGTTCCGGCGGGGGCGGTTATGACAGCGGCCCATCCGATCCGGGCGGCTATGGCGGCGGCTACGATTCTGGACCCTCGGGTGGCAGTGGCAGCGGCGGTGGTTCGGGCAGTGGCGGCGGCGGCGGATCCTCGCGCGATCTGGACGACGAAATCCCGTTCTGATCGCCGCTTCAGTGCAATCTCAAAGGCGGGCCTCGGTCCGTCTTTTTCGTTTTGTGGGTTGGTCTAGCGCCGGTCCGCCAGTGCGTCGGCCAGCACGGTCCTGACCGCATCGCGCGGCACGTCGCCAGTGACAAAGGCCTGCCCGATGCCACGGGCAAGGATAAAGCGCAGCGCGCCATCGACGACCTTCTTATCTTGCCCCATCAGGTCGAGTAACGCGTCGGCACCGGGTAGCGTCCCGTCAATATCGCTCAGGTCGGTCTTCATTCCCATGGCCTTCAGATGGGCTCGCACCCGGCTGGGGTCTTCTTGGGCACACAGGCCCAACCGCGCGGACAGCTCAAACGCCAGCGCGCAGCCGATGGCCACGCCTTCGCCGTGTAGCAGCCGATCGGAATACCCGGTGGCCGATTCAAGAGCGTGGCAAAAAGTGTGGCCCAGATTCAGCAGCGCGCGTTCGCCCTGCTCTGTCTCGTCGCGCATCACGATGTCGGCCTTCATCTGGACCGACCGGCGCACCGCTTCGACCTGTGCGGCGACATCGCCTGCCGCCATTGCGGCTGCGTTTTCTTCCAGCCATGCAAAGAACGCCGCGTCGCCCAACAGGCCGTATTTGACCACCTCGCCATAGCCGGCCAGAAAATCGCGCGGTTTCAGCGTGCTCAGAACGGCGGTGTCAGCCAGCACAAGCGACGGCTGATGAAATGCGCCGATCAAGTTCTTGCCTTGCGCCGCGTTGATCCCCGTCTTGCCGCCGACCGAGCTGTCGACCTGAGCCAAAAGTGAGGTGGGGATCTGCACAAAGCGGACCCCGCGCCGCAGGATCGCGGCGGCAAAGCCCACCAGATCGCCGATCACCCCGCCGCCAAGCGCCACAACGACATCGCGGCGTTCGACTTTCTGGTCCAGCAGCCAATCGACGCAGGCGGTCAACTGCGCCCAGCATTTCGTGGCCTCGCCAGGCCGTAGGCTTAGCGCCGTCATGCCAATGCCATTGGATGCAAGACCGGTCCGCAATGCGTCAAGATGAAGGCCTGCGACCGTGTCGTCGCTAATCACCACGACACGCGGGCGACGCAGCAAGGGCGCGATGTGATCGCCGGCTTCGGCCAGCAGACCGGGGCCGATCAAAATGTCATATTCACGGCCGGTCAGGCCCACATGCACGGTTTCACGCATTTTTCTTCTCTAACACATCGGGGCGGGTCAGCAGCGTTTCGATCACGCGGTTTGCCATCCCCTCGATTGACAAGGACGGCCTGCAAGCCACTGAAAGATTTGCCATTTGATAGACGGGAACCCGCGTTTCGAACAACTCCCCCAGCGTGGCGCGCGGGTTAGGTGTGCGCAGCAACGGGCGCGTCGACTTGTGGCGGACGCGGTTCCACAGCAGATCAAGATCGGCGTCCAGCCACAGCGACACACCTTTACTTGAGATATTGGCACGGTTGGTTTCGGCCAAAAACGCGCCGCCTCCGGTCGACAGGATGCCTGGGTTTTCCTCCAGTAGTCTGGCGATGACTTCGGTCTCGCGCTTGCGGAAAAACGCCTCTCCGTCGCGTTCGAATATTTCCGGCACGGTCTGGTTTGCTGCCGTTTCGATCTCGTGGTCGCTGTCACGAAACGGCACGTTTAGCTTTTGCGCCAAGGCCCGGCCAACGGCGGTCTTTCCGGCACCCATCATGCCGACCATCACCACCGTTTTTTTCAAGAGATACCGGGGCGTATCAGGGGCCGTATCGGCTGGGGTTTGCTCAAATCCGCTCATTACCATCTGAATGACGTGATCTTACGGAAAAGGCCATATATAGATGTCCAAAATATGCGAAAGAAAGCAGGCAGAGTTTATGGGCAGACTGATCAAGTTTCTGATTTACCTTGCGATAA
The DNA here is from genome assembly GCA_041579395.1 of Sulfitobacter sp. Lineage (GTDB taxonomy): Bacteria > Pseudomonadota > Alphaproteobacteria > Rhodobacterales > Rhodobacteraceae > Sulfitobacter. Next base: position 247 of record JBFGFW010000426.1, on the reverse strand, counting down.
TTGGGTTTGTCGGACTTGTCATATATGCGTATGTGGGCCCGTTTTTCGGGGCCGACTTCGCACCACCTCAGGTGGAAATTCGCCAGCCCGTGACGCTGGACGGAAAGTGATGCGCGCTTTTGCGCCGTTGTTTCTGGCATGCGTGATCGGCATGCCCGGACTGTCGGGTGCCCAATCTGTCAAACCCAAGGCAGGCGATGCGCCGCTGTCGGTGATTGATTGGCTGGGTGAACAGCCCAAGCCGAAG
>JBFGFW010000425.1:0-2647 GCA_041579395.1 Sulfitobacter sp. | reverse complement strand
TGGCCAGCGACAGATCGGCCTGCCCGCGCGCGCGCAACTGGTCCAACCCCTGCAGATAGGCATAGCGCCAGACCCCGGCCGACAGGGCCAGCACGGTCAGCAAAAAGATCATCAAGGGCGCGGCGCGGCGGCGCATTCCGGGTGTCATGGCACAATTCTGCACGCAGCCGCTTGCAAAGACCAGAGCCGGGCGTATTCCTGTGCCCCATGAAAACGCTTGTCCTTTCGCCAGTCGACCCCGCCTTTGTCCAGAACCCCTATTCCGCCTACGCGCGGGCACGGACGGACGGGCCCGTCCTGTTCTGGCAGGACTACGGAATGCTGGCCGCATTCGATGCCGCCACAGTGCAGGCGCTGCTGCGCGACCGGCGTTTGGGGCGCGAAATACCGCAGGATCAACGCCAACCGGTCCCGGAACATCTGCGCGATTTTCATGCGGTGGATCAACATTCGATGCTGGAGCTTGAACCCCCAACCCACACAAGGCTGCGCGGTCTGGTGTTGCGCGCCTTCACCTCGCGCCGCATCGCCGCCCTGGCCCCCGAAATCGAAGCAATCGCCGCTGATTTGCTGTCCACCTTGCCCGACGGCTCGTTTGATCTGATCCCGGTGTTTTGCACGCAACTGCCGGTGCGCATCATCGCGCGGCTGTTGGGCGTGCCCGAAGACATGTGGCCCGATCTGCTGCGCTGGTCGAACGCGATGGTGGCGATCTATCAGGCGGGCCGCACCCGCGCGATAGAAGACGCCGCCAACACCGCCGCCGCAGACTTCAGCGCGTTCCTGCGCGGCTACGTCGACCAGCGCCGCGATGATCCGCGCGATGATCTGATCACGCAGTTGATTGCCGCCGAACAGGACGGCGCGCGGCTGAGCACCGACGCAATGATCGGGACCTGCATCCTGCTGTTGAATGCCGGCCACGAGGCGACGGTGCACGCGCTTGGCAACGCCGTCGCCTGTTTGCTGACCCATCAGACGCCCATGACGGCTCTGGCCCCCGACACCATCGGGGCCACCGTCGAAGAAACGCTGCGCTTTGACCCGCCGTTGCATGTGTTTGAGCGCTTTGCCTATGAAACCATCGACCTGAACGGCATCACCTTGGCAAAAGGCGACAAGATCGCGCTGGTGCTTGGTGCCGCCGGGCGCGACCCGGCCCTCTGGGACCACCCTGACCGGTTCGATCCGGCCCGCACGGCAAAGCCCCATGCCGCATTCGGCGGCGGGCTGCATTTCTGCGTCGGTGCACCGCTCGCGCGACTGGAACTACAGATCGCCCTACGCTCCCTGTTTGCCCATGCACCCAACCTGCGCCTGACCGGCACTCCGCGTTATGCCAACACTTATCATTTCCACAAGCTGGACCGGTTGATGGTCCAAGTCTGATGCGCGGCCTAAGGTGGTCCTAAAGCGGCAGCATCGTTGTCGATTTGATTTCCTCCATCGACAACAGGGCCGTGACGTTGTGCACCTTCACCTCTGAGATCAGCGCCTGATAAAACATGTCGTACGCGCGCGCGTTCTTGACCCTGACCTTAAGGATATAGTCGATGTCGCCCGCCAGCCGGTGCGCCTCCTGCACCTCGGGGCGGTCCTTCAATGCCTTCAGGAACGCGGCCTGCCACGCCGCTTCATGCGATGACGTGCGGATCAAAACGAAAAAGCATGCCTCGAATCCCAGGGCTTCGGCATCCAGCACCACGGTCTGCTGGCCGATCACCCCCGCCTCGCGCAGCTTGCGAATCCGGTTCCACACCGGCGTCTTCGAACTGCCGACTTCGCGTGCAATGTCGTCCAGGGACTGGCTGGCGTCGCGCTGCAGCTGCGCCAGAATTTTCCGGTCTGTATCGTCTATCCGAACGTCCATTCTGCATTTCCTTCCGTTTAGGGGCTTCTGTTCTGTTTGATCTGTCAAACGGAACGCTTGTCCTTATGTGCGCAGGTATCTAGCGCCGTATCGGAATTATTTCCTATATATGAGGGGAGAACAACGCAAGGACGAAACCACCATGGATCACTTCCCAATCTTCTTGTCGACCAAAGGCCAGCGCATCGTGCTGTCAGGTGGGGGTGATGCCGCGATGGCCAAACTGCGTTTGTTGATGAAGACCCAGGCCAAGATCAGCGTTTACGCCCCCACGCCTGCGCCTGAAATTTCCGCCTGGGCCGAAGCAGGCCGTTTGACCCTGTACACACGCGCGCTGCGACATGGCGACGTGATCTGCGCCAAACTGTTTTATGCCGCCGACGAAGACGCTGGCGAAGATGCACGCACCGCCGCCATCGCGCGCGCCGAAGGTGCGTTGGTCAACATCGTCGATAATCTGGCCGACAGCGCCTTTATCACCCCCGCGATCGTTGACCGAGACCCGGTGACCATCGCCATCGGCACCGAAGGTGCCGCACCGGTGCTGGCCCGCGCAATCAAGGCCGATCTGGAAGACCGCCTTCCCGCCAGCCTTGGCATGCTGGCGCGCATCGGCAAGGGCTTTCGCAAGGCCGCAGACGCCCTGCCCTTTGGCCGGCCCCGTCGTGATTTCTGGCGCGACTATTATTTCGCTGCCGGTCCTCGCGCGGTTGACGTCGGGTCTGTCGCCATCGAAGGCACGCTTGATACGCTGCTGACCGATCACCTGACCCGCGC
>JBFGFW010000424.1:0-2665 GCA_041579395.1 Sulfitobacter sp. | reverse complement strand
GGGGCATCAACTGCCTTACATCAACCAGATGGACGAGATCTTTGTCGGTGAAAGCGAAGTGCGGCTGCTGAAACTGGTCAACGGCGAAATCGACTACAAGGCGCAGGGTCTGCAGGTCGACTATGTGCCTTTGCTAATGGAAAATCAGGAAAAGTCCGGCTTCGTTCTTGATCTGAAACCTGACATCACCATGCCGACCTTTGCTTTCAACGTCACGTCCGACGATCTGGAAAAGCGAAAGGTCTTTGGCGATCTCAAGTTCCGTCAGGCGATGTCCGTTGCGATGAACCGCGATGAGATCAACGAAGTTGCGATGTTCGGACTGGGGACGCCGCAGCAGTATATCGGCTTTTCGCCGACACCCAAATTTGTCACGCCGGAATGGGAACAGTCCTTTGCCCAGTATGATCCGGAATTGGCCAAGTCGTTGCTGGATGAAATCGGTGTTGTCGACAAGGACGGCGACGGCATGCGCGAATTGCCAAACGGTGATCCGCTGACGCTGAACCTGCAAGTGGCCACGCAAGGCATGTCGATCAAGATCGTCGAACTTGTCGGGCAAAGCTGGCGCGACGTGGGCATCAACAACACGGTCAAGGAAGTCACGACAGACGAATACCGGTCGTCGCAGTCGTCAAACCAGCTGGACGTGACGATGTTCGAGAAAAGCGTGCCACTGGCTGTTGTATTGGGGAACGGTGAAATCTTCATCCCGCCCTATGACAACTACTTCAACATGCGCACCGCAATGCTGTGGGGCGAGTATGTCCAATCAGGCGGCACCGCGGGCGTAGAACCCCCCGCCTATGCCAAGCAGATGATGGACGACGTGAAGGCGTTTCAGGCAACCCCGGTGGGTACCCCTGAATCCGACGCACTGGGTCTGAAACTGGTAGAGAACATGACCGGCAACCTGCTGTTCATCGGTACCGTCAAGGAGCAAAAGCCGATTTACCACAAGTCATCGCTGAAAAACTTTGCGGACTTCCAGACGGCATCCTATGCCTATTACCGGACCTATCCCTACCGGCCATCGCAGTGGTTCATTGAACAATAAAGCGTAACATTCGCTGACCACAAGACAGTTGCGGGCCACCAGTAGGGCCCGCAACATGCGACATAAAAGCGAACCCGAAGGGGTCGCACATTGCTGCGGGGCGCACATACAGATGGTACAATTTCTTCGGTTTGCACTGGTACGCGCCGCCCTCGCCTTTTTCACCCTCTGCCTTGTCTCGTTCATCGTGTTTTCCCTGATGGAACTGGTGCCGGGCGATTGCGCAGAACGCTACCTTGCCTTCAAGAATTCGCAAGGTGCCCAGATTTCAATTGCCGACATCGAAGCCGAACGCGTGCGTCTGGGACTGAACAGGCCCTATCTGGAACGCTGGACAAGCTGGATTTTCAACGCCTTTCGCGGCGAATTCGGTGACAGCTGCATCCTGCGCCTGAACATCAATCAACTGCTGGGACAGAAGGTCTGGCTTAGCGTTGGGATCTGCCTTGGGTCGTTGCTGCTGGCTTATCTGATCGCCATTCCGGTCGGCATCATCGCGGCAACCTCGCGCAATCCGTTCCTGAACAACGGCCTGCGTCTGGTCAGCTATCTGGGGCTGGCCCTGCCGAATTTCCTGCTGGCCCTTATGATCATGCTGTTTTCGACCGTCATGTTCGGGGACAGCTTGACGGGGCTGTTTTCGCCCGAATACCGCGATGCGCCGTGGGATTGGGGCAGGATAAAAGACTTCATGAGCCATGTCTGGCTGCCGGTGTTCATTCTTGGCTGGTCGGCGACCGCCTTTGCCATCCAGACGGTGCGCGCCCTGATGTCGGACGAGATCAGCAAGCTTTACGTCACCGCTGCGGCTGCGCGCGGTGTGTCGGGACGCAAGCTGCTGATGCGCTATCCGGCCCGGCACGCACTTAGTCCGATCATCAACTCGCTGGGCTTCGACTTGAACCGCATCTTCAACGAACTGCCGATCGTCGCCCTGATCCTGACCCTGACCGAAGCCGGGTCCCTGCTGATCGAGGCGCTGGCCAGATCAAATGACCAACAGCTTGCCGGTGCGATCATCTTTTTCCTGACCGGCAGCATCGTGGCGATCAACTTTATCACGGATATAGCATTGGCCTTGGTCGATCCGCGCATTCGTCGCAGCATATTGGGATAACAGACATGACCAAAACCAATATCTATGACCCCGCTGTCAACCAGACCGCCAAAGACGCGTATTTCACCGCGTCGCAGGGGCAACTGATCTGGACCCGTTTCAAGAAGCAAAAGGCCGCCATGGTCGGCGCGTGGGTACTGGTATTCCTGATCCTGTCCGGTCTGTTTGCGCCCTTCCTGACGCCCTACGATCCCACGATCTCCGGGCGCGACAAGGATTACCTGAACGGTGCGCCGACAATCCCGCAGTTTTGTGACGACAACGGCTGTTCATTGCGCCCCTTCGTCTATGCGTTGGAGCGTGAAAGGTCGATCAAGACCAACTTTCGCTGGGTGACCAAGGTCAACACCGAAAAGCGGCAGTACGTACAATTCTTCGTCGAAGGATCGCCCTACACGCTGGCGGGCATATCGTTTTCGACGCATCTGTTCGGGCTGGACGAAGGGTACATCCATCTGTTTGGCACCGATTCAACCGGCAAGGATATTTTT
>JBFGFW010000423.1:0-2666 GCA_041579395.1 Sulfitobacter sp. | reverse complement strand
GATCGCCGGCAGCGCCGAAGCGCATGAAATAGCTACGGCGCTGGCCCAAAGAGATGTGCAAACGCAGGCGATCCTGCGCCGGGCAGAGCGCAGCTTCGGCCCCCTTGCCGTGCCGTCCAGGGTCTGGACGCCCGGATCGGTCGCCGCGATGAAAAGCGCATTGATAGAACAGGGGGTCAGCGCGATTTGTGATGCAGGCCATGGGTTCGACGCCGATATTTCCGATTTGGCCGCCGCCGCCGCCTCCGATCTTGATCTGCCGTACCTGCGGGTTCTGCGCCCGTGTTGGAACGTCGAGCCCCCTGCGCTGCGGGTGGCATCGGTGGCCGAGGCCGCCCGCAAGGTCAATCCGGGCGCGCGGGTTTTCGCGGCTACCGGGCGCGGCACGGTGATGGATTTTGTCCCGTTCAAGGGGTCTCGGCTGTTCTTGCGGCAGACCAGCATCAACACCCGCACGCCGTTGCCTGATTTCGCGCTTCCGGTCCAAGGCACGCCGCCCTTTTCGCAAGCCGAAGAAACAGCCCTTTTCCAGCAACTGAACATCGACACGCTGATCTGCCGCAATGTCGGCGGCAGCGCGAGCCGCCCCAAGCTGGATGCCGCACTGGCGCTTGGTCTGCGGACAATCGTGATCGACCGCCCTGCGCCGCCGCACGGTCAGCAGATCATTACCGGCGCAGACGCTGCCGTTGACTGGCTGGCGGATCTGTGAACGTGGGGCGCATCATCACCTGTGAGGCAGATGTTGCCGAAGGGGCGGCGTGGCTTGCCGCCAAGGACCCCCGGTTCGACGCCGCATTGCGCGCCACCGGTCCCTTGCCGTTGCGCCTGCGCTCCGATGGGTTTGACGCGCTGATTGGGGCGATCATCAGCCAACAGGTGTCGGTCGCCTCTGCCAATGCGATGCGCGCCAAGATGAATGCCGCCGGATTGACGCACGAAGCCGCGATTCTGGACGCTGGCGAAGACGGCCTGCGTGCCGCAGGCCTAAGCAGGCAAAAGATCCGCTATGCGCTGGCGCTCGCCGCCGCCGATCTGGACTATGCGGGCCTGCGCCTTGCGCCCGATGACGCGGTGATCAAGACGCTGACCGCAGTGCCGGGGGTGGGCCTGTGGACGGCGCAGATCTACGCGATGTTCTCGCTGGGGCGTGCGGATGTCTTTGCGCAGGGCGATCTGGCATTACAGGAATCAGTGCGGTTGCTATTTGATCTGCCGCAGCGGCCGAAACCCAACGCATTGGCGGATCTGGCCCGGGACTGGTCGCCGTGGCGGTCGGTTGCAGCGCGCGCCTTGTTCTCGTACTACCGCGTAGCCAAGCAACGGGAAGGGACCACATGACACGTATTTTAAACGCAGAACGCCGCGAACCTTTGTCGGGGGAAACGCGGTCTGCCGTGGTGTTCCTGCACGGATATGGGGCCAACGGGGCCGATCTGCTGGGTCTGGCCGATCCGCTGGCCGACCATCTGCCCGACACGCTGTTCGTGGCCCCCGATGCCCCCGAAGCCTGCGCCGGTGCGCCGATGGGGTATCAGTGGTTCCCCATCCCATGGATCGACAACTCCTCCGAGGAGGAATCAGAGCGCGGGATGATGCAGGCCGTCAGCGATCTGAATGCGTTTCTGGATGCGCTGATGGTGGACGAAGATCTGCTGCCCGAACAGGTTGTGCTGTTTGGCTTTTCCCAAGGCACGATGATGGCGCTGCACGTGGCCCCACGCCGCGAGGATGCCGTCGCCGGGATCGTCGCCTTCTCGGGCCGTCTGTTGTCGCCTGAAAGCCTCAAGGACGATGTTGTCGTGCGCCCGCCGGTCCTGCTGGTGCATGGCGATTCCGATGATGTGGTGCCGCCCCAATCGCTGCCGCAAGCGGCCGAAGCGCTGCAACAAGCGGGCTGGACCGAGGTTTACGCTCACATCATGAAAGGCACCGGCCACGGCATCGCACCTGATGGGCTTAGCGTGGCGCTCGCGTTCATGCGCGACAAACTCAGCCTTTAGGGCAGCGGCCGCTTTCAAAGGTTTTTTTCCGACGCTGCCACCACGCCTGCGCCAGATCACCTGTGGTTCTGGCGCGGGCATTCTCGATCCCTTGGACCATCCGGTGCACGGCAACTTCCGCGACCGCGCCGCCGCCACTCTACCCACTTCAATCCGCCTGCGACATCTAGTGGCCGTTTGCGACTTGTCACGCGCAATCCGCGAGATATAGTCGACCTATCGGCGGGGGCAGTTCCCGCCGGACCGGACGCGGAACGGTAAGGGGCACGACAGACGATGGATGGCGATTTCAGAACCGAATTCACCCGCAGCCCTGCGGGGTTGAAACATAGACCGGCGCTGGTGCTGAATGCGGATTACAGGCCATTGTCCTACTATCCCCTGTCGCTGTGGCCCTGGCAGGACGCGATCAAGGCCAAGTGGCTGGACCGCGTCGATATTGTCGCCGAATACGATGACTACGTGCACAGCCCCTCGATGGAGATCCGAATACCCTCGGTGGTCGTCCTCAAGGATTATGTGAAACCTCAAAAGCGCGTGGCCTTCACGCGCTTTAATTTATTCCTGCGCGACGAATTTTGCTGCCAATACTGCGGCGGGCGCGGTGACTTGACCTTTGATCACGTGGTGCCGCGCGCGCTGGGCCCGGACGTGTACGCGCCG
>JBFGFW010000422.1:0-2672 GCA_041579395.1 Sulfitobacter sp. | reverse complement strand
GTATTTCAGGTCAGGATTGCGCTCAATCATGCTGGGTGTCGGGGTCCAGTCGGGGCCGACGCGCTTGCGCACGATGCGGGTATATCCCCGCTTGGTCAGCTCGTCACTGCGCGGCACGGATGTCGGGTAGATGTTATAGGTTTCGCCGTCCCCGCTCCAGAAATGCAGGGCGCGCGATGTAGTGTCAGCGACAATCGCCGCCTTTCCAAGCGCGTCAAAGTGGTCCTGCCACCGCTGGCTGGTAAAGCCGGTGGCGTTGTGCCGAACACCCTGCGTGACGCTTTGCCCGGCCCGCAGAACTGCAGGCATAAAAATTGCCGCTCCCGTCGCTGCGATCAACCCGCGCCTTGTAAATCTCTGCTCTGCCATCATTATGTTCCTTCTGTCGTGGCGTTTCACAAGAGAAGTCGCAGAATTGAAATGCCACGGCAACACACATATTCAAAAAATGACATATATGTGAGGTGACCCCGTCAGGCAGTCTTTTTGGCGGCAGCTTTCTTGACCGGTGCCTTCTTGGCGGCTGGCTTCTTGGCAGGGACCTTTTTCGCAGCGGTCTTCTTGGCCGCCGGTTTCTTGGTCGCGGCTTTGCGCTTGGCCGGGGATTTCGCCAGCTTTTCCTCAATCAGTTCGACCGCGCGCTCCATGGTCAGATCGCCGGGCTCCACCTCTTTGGGGATCGTCGCATTGACCTTTTCCCACTTTACGTAAGGCCCGTATTTGCCTTCCATGATGTTCACGTCACCGCCAAGGTCCGGGTGTGCGCCCATCTCGCGGATCGGTTTCGCGGCTTTGCCACGTCCGCCCCGGCTGGCAACCTTCTCGGCCAGCAACTGCACAGCGCGGTTCATGCCGACCGTGAACACCTCGTCAAGGTTTTCAAGGTTGGCGTTTGTGCCGCCCCGATCTGACGTGCTTTCGGCGTGTTTGATGTAGGGGCCATAACGTCCGATGTTGGCCCAAACCATGATACCATCCTCGGGATGCGGGCCAATTTCGCGCGGCAGCGACAGCAACATGACCGCGCGCTCCAGGTCAAGCTCCTCTGCCGGCCAATCCTTTGGCACCGACTGGCGCGGTGGTTTCTTGTTCTCTTCGGTGACCGGTCCACGCTGCACGTAAGGGCCAAACCGCCCCTTGAAGACGCGAATCTCCTCGCCCATGTCTTCGCCCAACAGCTTGCCATCAGGCGGGATCGCTGATGCTTCTGCCTCGGGGTCGGGCGGGCCAAAGGGGCGTGTGTAACAACATTCGGGGTAATTCGAGCAGCCGATGAAAGCCCCGCCCGACCGCGCAGTCCGCATCGACAGACGACCGACTTCGCAATTGGGGCAAAGCCGTGGGTCCGTGCCATCTTTGGTTGGCGGAAAGAGATGCGGCTCCAGCACCTCATTGATCTTCTCCAGCACCTCGGTGATGCGCAGGTCAGCAGTTTCCGCGATTGCTGCTGAAAAGTCTTTCCAGAACCGGCTCAGCACATCTTTGTAATCGGCATCGGCGGCGCTGACCTTGTCCAACTGGTCTTCCAGATCGGCGGTGAAATCATAGCCCACATATTTGCGGAAATAATTCTCAAGAAACGCCGTCACCAGCCGCCCCTTGTCTTCGGGGAACAGACGGTTGCCTTCCTTGCGCACATATTCGCGGTCTTGGATGGTGGTCACGACGCTGGCATAGGTCGACGGACGCCCGATGCCCAACTCCTCCATCCGCTTGACCAGTGTCGCCTCTGTATAGCGGGGCGGCGGCTGGGTGAAATGTTGCTCCGGCGTGACGGACCGCTTGTCCATCTTGTCACCTTGGGTGATCTGCGGCAGGCGCTTGTCATCCTCGTCCACGACGTCGTCGCGGCCCTCTTCGTAGACGCGCAGGAACCCGTCGAACAGCACGACCTGACCGGTAGCACGCAGGCCGACCTGGTCATCCTTGCTGCCGATTTCAACGGTTGTACGCTCCAGCCGTGCGCTTTCCATCTGGCAGGCCAGCGTCCGCTTCCAGATCAGATCGTAAAGCTTGCGCTGATCCGGCTCGGTCAGTTTCAGCGCAGCGGCATCCTTGGCCATGTCGGTGGGGCGTATGCATTCATGCGCCTCCTGCGCGTTCTTGGCCTTGTTTTTATAGATGCGGGGGGCGGAGGGCACGTATTCCGCGCCGAACCTGTCCTTGATCGCGTCGCGCGCCATCGTCATCGCCTCGGGGGCCATGTCGATACCGTCGGTCCGCATATAGGTGATGTGGCCGGCCTCATAAAGCCGCTGCGCCGTGCTCATGGTCTGGCGGGCACCCATGCCAAACTTGCGGCTCGCTTCCTGCTGGAGGGTCGACGTCATGAACGGCGCGGAAGGATTGCGGCTGGCTGGCTTGGCCTCAACGCTGGTGACGCTCAGATCGCGGCTGGTGATCGCCTGAACCGCCATCTCGGCCTGTGTCTCGTTGGCCAGATCAAAACGGTCCAGTTTCTTGCCGGCCAACGTGACAAGCCGCGCTTCAAACTCCTGACCCCGAGGGGTGGCGACCAAAGCCTTGACCGACCAATACTCCCGGTTGCGAAACGCCTCGATCTCCATCTCGCGCTCGACAATCAGGCGCAACGTGACGGATTGCACCCGCCCCGCCGACTTCGCGCCAGGCAACTTGCGCCACAACACCGGCGACAGGTTGAACCCGACCAG
>JBFGFW010000421.1:0-2681 GCA_041579395.1 Sulfitobacter sp. | reverse complement strand
TTCATCGACGAATTGCCAGAGGATCACGTCGAGGTGTTGACGCCGCCGGGCCTTTATGGTGGTGGCTTTGGTGCGGCGATGCCCAAATCAAACCTGCACGAAAAAGCGGCGGAGGCGAATGTCTATAATTCCCCCGGATGGCGGCGATTGCAGTCACGCAGCAATGATCGCGGCATGAGCCAGCCCAAGGAATCGCGCAATGTGACCATTGATATGGCCGCCGTCAGCAGTTTCACCATGGGCGAGCGCGTGTTCCACCAAAAATTTGGATATGGTGCAATCATCGGCATCGAAGGCGACAAGCTGGAAGTCGAATTTGACAAGGCCGGGATCAAAAAGGTCGTCTCGCGGTTCTTGACCGGATCGGACGACGTGCCGTTCTAGGCAACGCTGATATCCAAACGCCAGATGCAAGAACGGCGGCGCTTTGGGAGGAAAGCACCGCCGCCTTTTTTCACGTCCCCCATCCAATCGGGAGGAGAGGAGGAAGGGGACGTTTGTAAAGGCTGAAGGTATCGGGGAGGATTAACCGTCAGCCCCCGTCAGACACACGACAGGGAGGGTGCGTGTGTCCGATCCGTGATCTCTTAGGCCGCGTTGCGCCCCGTTTCCAAGGCGATGCTGCGGATTTGTGACCGGGCTATGCCCAGATCACCAAGGTCGCGATTGCTCAGGCTGCTCAGCTCGTTGAATGTGGCGCGGTACACGCGGCGCTGCTTGCGACGGGTCTCAAGCGCGGTCCACAGCGCGCTGAGGCGGTCAGCGACGGATGGAGCGTTTGTTGCGTTTACATATGCCATGATGGCACCTCTTTTCATTCATTTCAGTTCGTCTTGTGATACCTATTTAGGGTTATGCTGCGGCTGCACAAGCAACAGATCGACAATGCTGCCATGCAGCAAATGCATAGGCCAAGTTGACGTAACGTCTTGATAAAAATAAGAAAAAATTGGGAACTTTGAGCGAGGGAAATCTTGAGATTGGGAAAAAAGGGCGACGACACCAGGGAGGAGGAAAAGTGTCGCCGCCAAAAACAGACATATCCGGGAGGAGGATGGACCTGTCTGGTCTTTCTAGATGGTCAGCAGTTTGCGCTAACCTGAATCATTTTTGGCGCAAATGCTGCAGATGCACAATGGGAAAATGACGCAATGCTGCTATGCAGCAAACACATATGGGGTTTGGTGAATATTTGGGCGAAAATTCCGGTCGCTGCCTGATCGCTGCGCAGGGTCGCAACACGCCCTTGCGGTTTGCGCAGAAACTGCCATGTCAAACGCGACATCAAGAAGGAATGCAGCATGCCCATCACCAAAGCAATCGTCGAAGCAGCCTTGGCACGGGTAACCTTGCCGGATGGCAAATCCATTCTGGACCACGATTTGATTCGCGCGTTGACCATCGACGGGGGCGTCGTGCGTTTCGTGATCGAAGCACCCAATGCGCAGGTGGCGGCACAGATGTCACCCCTGCGCGATGCAGCCGAACAAGTGGTCAAAGCGCTGGAGGGCGTCGATCAGGTGACGGTGGCGCTGACCGCGCACGGCCCTGCGGCCAAACCACCGGCCCCCAGTCTGAAGATCGGCGGGCACCCCAAACCGCAGGACGGCCCGACAAAACCTGCGGGCGTACAGCGCATTCTGGCAATTGGGTCGGGCAAGGGCGGTGTCGGCAAATCCACCGTCAGCTCGAACCTTGCGGTGGCCCTGGCGCGGGCAGGGCGCAAGGTCGGCCTGCTGGATGCCGATATCTATGGCCCCAGCCAGCCGCGCATGATGGGTGTGAACAAGCGCCCCGCATCCCCTGATGGCAAAACCATCATCCCGCTGCACGCGCATGGCGTGACGCTGATGTCGATCGGTTTCATGATGGAGGAAGGCAAGGCCGTTGTCTGGCGCGGCCCCATGCTGATGGGTGCGCTGCAGCAGATGCTGGGTCAGGTAGAGTGGGGCGAGTTGGATGTGCTGATCGTCGATCTGCCGCCCGGGACCGGCGATGTGCAACTGACGCTCTGCACGAAATCTGAACTGTCGGGTGCCATCGTCGTGTCGACGCCGCAGGATGTGGCCTTGATCGATGCGCGCAAGGCCATCGACATGTTCAACACACTGAAGACGCCGGTACTGGGGCTGATCGAAAATATGTCGCTGTTCGTCTGCCCCGATTGCGGGTCAGAGCATCACATCTTTGGCCATGGCGGTGTCGCGGCAGAAGCTGAAAAGATCGGCGTGCCGCTGTTGGGTAGCCTGCCCATTGATCTGGATACCCGACTTGCCGGCGACGGTGGCACCCCGATTGCGGTGGGCGACAGCCCCATGGCACAGGCCTATGCACGCATTGCCGACGGGTTGATCAAAGGCAGGATGGCCTGACGCCAGCCTGCCGTCGCGCCGATGCCTAAGCACTTAAAAGCAGTCCTGCAGACAGGCATTTGGCACAGGCCAAGTCGCACGTCTGAAATCCGGCCATCCGTGCTATAATTCAGGCTCGCCGTGAGATCCGGTTTCGTGTCGGGTACACCTGCGACTGAAAGCAAATCATATGTCCAACGTCCAAACGGGAACGTGCTTTTGCGGCGCGGTAGAGATTGAGGTAACTGACGCACCCGAGGCTATGGGGTACTGTCATTGCAGTTCGTGCCGTTCGTGGTCGGCGGCTCCGGTCAATGCCTTTACCCTTTT
>JBFGFW010000420.1:0-2685 GCA_041579395.1 Sulfitobacter sp. | reverse complement strand
TGCAGCCTTTGGGCGGTGTTCTGAACGCAATGGCCATTTTCAATGCACGGATCGCCAAGTCCCGTTTCATCCGATTGCTGACCGCCCAGCGTCGACATCCCAACACCAAGATCGTCAGCGACCTGCTTGCGTGTAAGCCCGCTGGTCAATGCGATACGCACCGCATCCTGGCGAAATTCGTCCGTCCGTTTCAGTCCCATAGTCAATCTCCTTAGTTGCAGTAAATGCTATCAAAGGAGCGGCATCAAACCGCGACAGGTCCAATAACTCAGTGGACCAGTTTTAAGCCGCGACTTGATCCCCTTTTTACTCTGCGATTGACACGCCCCAACCCGGCACAAAGCGCCACCAGTCGGGTTGCCGACCTCCGGCATAGTCCAGACCGATCTGCACCCAGTCGATATCGCCGGGCTTCCCCATGGTGCCCGCCGTTCCATAGCGGACCTCGCGCGAACCCTCCTTGAAGGCGTCCAGCGTTTGAGGCCAGGTATCGCCATCCCAATGCAAGGTCATCCGACGCTGCAACGGTTCGTATTCCGCGGTGAACAACGTGCCGAAACCTTCGGCATAACGGTTCTGCTTCAGCGGCCCCTCTTTGAACCGATCCACCAATCCGGACGGGTTGGCATTGCGCGACAGTACACCGTTCAGATGATCGGACCGCTCGAATGAACGAGTGAACGCACCGCGATCGGGCACGCTGCCATCGGTTTGGTGGTTGGTTGCAACAAGACGCGGCTGCACTTTGGCACCGCCGCCGGCATAGATCTCGACACTCGCGGCGGCACCCGACGCATCCGCCAACACCACATTGTAGGGCATGTGCGACGGCACGCGCTGCAACGCGCGCAGTGCCTGTTCAACGGTATCGCAGGTCTCCAGCACGTAGCGCAGGATCGTGGTGATGCCGAAACCGCGTCCGGTTTCTTGCCGCCCGCCATAGGCCAGCGCGATGCTGAGGCCCGCGGAATTGATCCCGTCTGACAGGCCCCACAGGAATTCGACCATGCCCATGACGGGGCGACCGGTCCAGGCGCTGTGCAGCAGCAGGCCTTCGTTCAGATCGGGCGACAGGTCGTAGTTGCGCACCAGTCGGATGTCGTCGCGTGATGTGGCAACGGCAAGCGAACAGCCCCCCAGATAGCTGGGCGGGCACCACGTTGACAGGAAGCGCGCGGCGCGGTCGGACCCACCGGCCAGCGCTGTCAGCTGCGCATGAACAGGCACTAACTCTGGCATATACTCGCTCAGGGCGGCTTCGCAGGTGGCGCGGTCGGGGCCATTGTCGCCGCCGCTAGCGATAAACCATGCCTCGTAGGCGGGCCAGGAGCGGTTCCAGCGAGCGGTCCATTTGGGGCCGGGGGTGGCTTCGCTTACCGCGTCAAATGTCAGGGAATGGGTCATGTCATGCACCTTTTACAGGGAGATCAAGGAAGAACCGCACCATTTCGGTGCTGGCATCGGGGCCTTTTGGATCGGTATAGGACCCCGCGCTGTCTCCGCCCGACCAGGCGTGCCCCAGTCCTGCGATGATCCAATGCTCCATCGTGATATGGCCGGCGGAGTTTTGGGTCGTGCGACGGCTAAAGCGGCGGCCGTCAGTGATGCCGTCGTCCAGCAGTTGCGGACCGGACAGCGCAGCCGCGTCGGCAATCTGTTGACCATTCGTGGCATGCACGGTGCGGTCGGCATCGCCGTGAAACACGATTGTTGGCGTGGAGTGCCCCTCGATAGTGCCTGTAGACCCCGAACCCATGGCGGCAAAAGCCGATGGCACGTCATGGGCAGCCTTATAAGGCAGCCCCGAATGAGCCCCGACGGCGGCAAAGACATCCGGGTTGGTTTGCCCCAGAACAACTGCCATCGCGGCACCTGCAGACAGACCCGCCACAAATGTCCGGCCTTGGGGAATGGCATGATCGGCCTGCATCTGTCGGGCAATCCCGGCCAGAATTGCAGGTTCGCCGGCGTCGCGCATTTGGTCGGCAGGCGCAAACCAGTTCCAACAGGATTGCATGTTCGCCCTACGTGACTGCGCGGGGTAAACGATGATCAGGCCACGCGCGTCAGCGATTTGGTTCATGCCGGTACCCTTGGCAAAATCCACGGGTGATTGGGTACACCCGTGCAGCATCATCACCATCCCGGCGGGTTCGGCACCTTTCAGATCGGGAACATAGACGCGGTAATCGCGACTGCCTGCGGCGCAGGCGTATGTGCCACTGTCAAACCGCGCGCCAGCCGGCACGGGCAGGGCCGCATCATCAGCCTTGGGCATTTTACGCCCAAGACTGGACAAGGTTTCGCGCAGGCTCCGCCCAATCTTGTCTCTGAACCGGGGCGTTTGGCCAAGTTTCGGGTTCAGATTTGCCGCAGGTAAGCCACCGCCGGCAAGCGCTGTCTGGATCATGTCGGTCGCACCTGCGGGGTTCCCCGCGCGCACAAGTTCAGCGGCCCGGCGCATCGCCGAGTTAAAATCATCGTTCATTTCAGTTTCCTTTGAGGGATTAAATCGGGGGGGTTAGCTGATACGTGATCCGAGGGCTTTTTTCACCTCGGGACTGGCCTGAAGCGCACCCAGCACGGTGATTGATCCGATGGTGGCCATAGCCAGTTCAGGCGTCACATCGCTGGCAATCCGGGCGAGGCCGACCACCTTGATGTGCAAAACCTCGTTGGCGGCCT
>JBFGFW010000419.1:0-2694 GCA_041579395.1 Sulfitobacter sp. | reverse complement strand
CGGGCGGTCGGCGTTGGTCTTTTCGACCTGCGACATCAGGGCGGCTATTTCTGCGGGGTCACGTGCCTTGGGTGGTTTGGCAACGATCTGGGTGATCGGCACTTGCGAGGCTTCGATCAGCGACGATTTCAGCTCCTGATAGGCGTCGGTCTTGCGGTACTCATCCAGCCGTGCCTCGACCCGGTCGATGGCCGCGTGGTGCAGGCGCGACAGCACCGGATCGGTCAGCAATTCGTCCATGATCGCGCGGCGGCGGTCGGTGTAGCGCAGAATCTTGTCATCGTAGACCTCGTTTCGGTCCTGCAGCGACCAATAGTCGGCGTTGTACTTGTCTTTTTTGTTGTTCACGTTGCCGCGGAATTTGCGGATTGCGTAGCTGTCGATGGATTTGACGGCATAGTGGTTCATCTGCGCCCACTGATAGCCCACGGTGCGCCGGATCGACCGCCAACCGCGGAACTTGAAATAATCCTCCATCGGCAGGCCCGACCCGTTCAGCCATTTGACCGTGTCGGGAAAGCCGGTTTCCAGATGCTTGTTCTTGATCGAAGGGCGGTGAATGCCGATTTTCCATTTGTCAGGGTCGAACTTGAACAGGGTTTTAACCCCCCAGCCCTTGTTCCAGGTCGGCGGCGCGGCATAAAGATATTGTTCGCTGACCGGATCGCGCGACCACTCCACCACATTGCCAGAGCCGAAAATCCGCCAGGTGATAATGATGCCATTGGCATCGCCCGCCGCGTCCAGCATTGGGTCCAGCGTGCCATCGCCATAGTTGATGCACAGAAATTCATCCGCATCGAACATCAAGATCCAGTCGGCCTCGGCCACTTTCGGTTCTTGTTGTGCGTATTTCATCGCCGACGGCTGCGGCTTCACGCCTTCTGGGATGTCGTTGCGGCGATGGTACCCAAGCCCCAATTCTTCCAGACGGATCAGCATCTCGTCGGTGCCGTCGGTGCAATCGTTGGTATAGACAAGGATCTTGGTGAACCCCACGGCAAGGTGATGCGCGTACCATTCCAGCAGGAATGGTGCCTCATCCTTCATCATCGAGATGGCCAGCAGCTTGCCGTGCGGGCTTTTATGCGGTTTCAGATTGATGGCATCAGACCCCCATACGGTCGCTTAGCGCAGCGCCTTGGACGGGTCGATGCCGATCTTCTCACACATCCGCGCGGCATAGGATCCGGGCAGCGGCTCGTTCTTTTCCCACCACGGTTTCGTGCCGTTGGTGTACAGATGCACAGACAGGGTCTTATCGGTGAAATGCCCTTCAACCCGGCCATAGGGATCATAGAACACATCGTTCAGTTGAAACGGCACGGGGTACAGCACGTCGCGGTCGCTGGCCTTTTCATATTGGCCAGTCTGCTTGGCGAAATAGGTGAACGCCTGCGGACCAAAGGCGGTGCGTTCGGCATTATAGATGCGGTGCGCATGGGACAGCTTGGGGTCTTGGCGGTCATATTTCTTGCGCTGGTTCTTGTTCCACCACGCCGGATAGTCTGGGAGATTGTCATAGTAATCAAGAAGTTGGTCGATCAGTTCGCATTCCTGCGGCATCCCCACGACACCACAGTTCAACGCACCGGACATGCCGTGGCGACCAAAGACATAATCGGCATCTTCTGGAAAAGGCTGATGGCAGAACGCATCGCAATCGATCCAGATGGCACCGGTCTTTTGGATCATCTTGTAGCGAAAAACATTCGATAAGAACGAAGCGCTGGTGGCCTCGACCAAGGCGCGGTCAATCTGCATGACCTCGGACGCCGGGCGAACTTCGACACCTTCGGGAACGTTATCCACCTTATCGGCGCAATACAGGATGGTCTTGTGACCGGCGACGACGTGGGATTTCAGGCAAAGCTGGTTAAGATAGTGAAGTTTTTCACCAATCCACAGCGACGCCACGGGACGACGGTCATTCATATATCAGGCCTCTCTGATGACACTATTTTTGCTGTGTCGATTTCATCTGCTCTGCGCGGACGATAGCTTAGCGGGCGCGCATTTGTAAAGAATCGTCGGGTCAGATGCCCACAGGCCTGGCAAGATTGACTTGAAGCTTGGCGCGTGAGACTGAATTGGGCAACGCCCTTCATCCGCAGCCCAAGGCCCCCTGACCCTGTGACACGCATCCTTGCCGTAACCTGCATGCGAAACGAAGGCCCCTATGGGTTGGAATGGGTCGCACATCACCGCGCGGCGGGGGTGACCGATTTCCTGATCTACACCCATGATTGCGACGATGGCACCGACGCGCTGTTGGACCTGATACCCGGAGTGACGCATGTGCCGTTCACGCCCGACGCGGAAAAGTCCGTTCAGTGGCAAGCGATGCGGTTGGCCGATGGGCATGATCTGGTCAAAACGGCGGATTGGGTGATCTTTTTCGACTTCGATGAGTTTCTGTGTCTGGATGCGCCGCTGCGCAATTTCGGCGATCTGATTGCGTCGGTCGGGCCCGAAGTTGACGCCATCGCCCTGCCCTGGCGGCTGTTCGGGTCGGCGGGGCAGGAAAGTTTTACGGATGATCCGACGACCGAACGCTTTCGCATGGCCGCCCCTGACCCTTTCTTTCTGCCCGCTGGCAGTTTCTTCAAGACTCTGTTCAGGCCGGACAAATTCCAGAAACTTGGCGTGCACCGCCCCAAGGCCAGGGGCAAGCGCCCGGGGATCTGGAACCTG